>JAAFHN010000077.1 GCA_013298415.1 Comamonadaceae bacterium | reverse complement strand
GAATGCTGCTCGGCACGGCGATGGCCGCGTAGTCAAGCAGGTTCACAAAATTGGTGTATGCGCCCAAGTTGCGGTTGAGCGCGACCGGATCGGCCTGCATGGCTTCTATGGTGTAGTGCGTGGGCGCGGTGGGAACCAGCATCACATCCATGTCGCACCACAGCGCCTGAGTGATCTGCTGCAGGCGCTTGAGCTCAAGCTGCGCCTCAAAGCAGTCTGCTGCGCTGTAGCTGCGGCCTTTGGCGATGATGCTGCGCACGGGCTCGATCACGCTGGCTTCGTGGGCATCGAAGAAGCTGCGAATCGCGGCGTAGCGCTCGGCCACCAGGGCGCTGTCGTAGAGCAGGGCTGCGGCCTGCGCAAAGGGGGTGTAGTCCAGCTCAACCGCTGTGCCGCCCAGTGCGGTGAGGCGGCTGATGGCCTGGTCAAAAGCGGCTTTCGAGGCCGTGTCGCCAAAGAATTCCAGCGGCCTCGGCACACCGAACTTGAACGCGCTGGGAAATGGCTCGCGTTTGAGCGTGAGCGGCCGGGAGTAGGGGTCTGCCGCATCAAAACCGATTGCGGCTTGCAGCACCTGCGCGGCCAAGCCGACTGTGCCAGCAAAGATGGAGACGCAATCCACACTTTGCGCTGCGGGCAGCACGCCGCGCGTGCTGATGAGCCCACGCGAGGGTTTGAAGCCCACGATGTTGTTCAGCCCTGCGGGCACGCGGCCTGAGCCTGCGGTATCGGTGCCGAGTGCGAAATCCACCTGACCGGTCGCAACCACATGAGCCGAGCCCGAGCTTGAGCCGCCGCTCACGTAGGCGGGGTTGAGCGCGTTGGGCACAGGGCCGTGGGGAGATCGCGTGCCGCTCAAGCCGCATGCGAATTGATCCAGGTTGGTTTTGCCCGCGAGCGCAGCGCCTGCGTCCAAGAGCCTTTGCACCACTGTGGCGTGCACCGAAGCGGTGCGGGTGAAATCGGGGCAGGCGGCCGTGGTGGGCCAATCGGCCACGTCGACGTTGTCTTTGACGACAAAACTCAGGCCTTGCAACGGGCCGCTAGGCGCGCGCCCGCTTGTGGCGCTCTGTAAGGGCGCGTCGGGCCGGTAAATCCAGGCATTGGGGCTCATGGGTGTGTTTCGGAGTTCCATCTTGGATACAAGAACGTATGCAATTGGTGTGCCAGACTTGGCCTAGAGCGTTGGCATGGCAAACTTGGGGCTTTAGCACGCTATAAATTGCGTAGCTAAAAGTTCAATAAACACCTGGACAGTGCGGAAAAAATGCTTCAAAAACTCTTCCAAAACACCCCGCAGGTGCTGCCATGAGCGCCCAGAGCTTGCTGATTGACACCGTGGGCACCGGCTCAGGCAAAGTGGGCCGGATTACGCTGAATCGGCCGGTGGCCTTGAACGCGCTTGATCTGCCGATGGTGCGCGGCATCGCGGCGGCGCTGGCTGGATGGGCCGCTGACGAATCGGTGGTGGGTGTGGTGATGCGCGGCAGCGCCAAAGATGCGGCGGCCCCGCACTTTGGTCACTTTTGCGCGGGTGGCGACATTCGGTTTTTTCACCGCGCCGCACTCGCGGGTGATCCGGCGCTGGAAGACTTTTTCACCGAGGAATACGCGCTCAACCACCAAATCAGCGTGTTCCCCAAGCCCATGCTGTGGCTGCTGGATGGTGTGGTTATGGGCGGCGGCATGGGCTTGTGTGCGCATGACCCCGTTGGCTCCATGCGCGGCGCGGCCAGCCCCGGCGGCGTGCGCTACCGGCTCGGCACCGAGCGCGTGCAAATGGCGATGCCTGAGACTTTGATTGGCCTCTTTCCGGATGTCGGCGGCGGCTGGTTTTTGGCCCGCTCGCCAGGCGCGTTGGGCGAGTATTTGGCGCTCGTCGGCCCGAATCTGAACAGAGCGCAATCCGCAGCCGTCGGCTGGCTGGATGGCGGCTTGCCGAGTGCGCAACTGCATGCGCTGTGGGCCGAGCTGACCTCTGCAAGCTTTGCAAGTTCAGCTGAATTCACGCAATGGGCTTCATCAAAAAGTGTAGCAATAGATGTAACAAATACCAGGGCAGAGGATGGTTTTCTTTCAAAAACGGCCCTGATTGACGAGATTTTTGCCCTGCCGACCGTTCAAAGCATGGTGAAAGCGCTGGAAGCCCTGCCCGACGACGCTTTTGCCGCCGCCACCGCCCAAGCCCTGCGCAAACGCAGCCCGCTGATGCTGGAAGTCACCCTCTCGCAAATCCGCCGCGCGCGCAGCATGAGCCTGGCCGACGCGCTGCGCATGGAGCGCGACATGGTGCGCCACAGTTTTCACAACGCGCACCTGGGTCGCAGCGGCGCAGCCACCGACACCGCAGAGGGCATTCGCGCACTCGCAGTGGACAAAGACCACGCCCCGAAATGGCAACCAGAGCGCTTGGAAGATGTGCGCACCGAGATGGTGGAGCCCTTCTTCGCCAGCCCTTGGCCAGCAGCCATGCACCCGCTGCGTGCCCTTTGAGCGCAGAGTTCACTGCTTTCAATTCATGAGCATCGCCCCTTACATCAAAGAAATTGGCCGAGGCAAAGAAGGCGCTCGTTCGCTCAGCCGTGAGCAAGCCGCTGATCTGATGGGCCAAGTGCTGGATGGCGCTGTCACCGATTTGGAACTGGGCGCGTTTTGCCTGGCCATGCGGGTGAAGGGCGAAACAACCGACGAGATGCTGGGCTTCTTGGATGCAACCCACGCCCGCATGCCCCAAGCGCCGGCCGACATGGGCGCCTGCGTGATCCTGCCCAGCTACAACGGCGCGCGCAAACTGCCCGTGCTCACCCCACTTTTGGCCGCGCTGCTTGCCCGCGAGGGTCTGCGCGTGCTGGTTCACGGCGTGGCTACCGACTCGATCCGCACCACCAGCGCGCAGGTCTGGCAGGCGCTGGGGTGGGCGTTTGCGGATGCGGCCGACGAATCGCCCCCTCCGTGCGGGCTGAGCTTGTCGAAGCCCTCGCAGGCCCTTCGACCCTTCAACCAGGCTCAGGACACGCGGGCTCAAGCCGAACGGAATTCAGATATGGTTCTGTCACGGGCCGGATCAAAAAATATAGCAACAAATGATGTAAATACCAGGACAGAGCGGCCATTTTTCATCAAAACAGAGGATTTATGCCCCGGTTTGGCCCGTTTGCTCGCCGTCCGGCGCGTGGTGGGCTTGCGCAACAGCGCGCACAGCCTTGTAAAGCTCCTCAACCCCACGGGGCACGCCGAGAGCATCGTGGTCGGCAGCTACACGCACCCTGAGTATTTGCAGATGATGGGCGATGTGTTTGGTCGCTTGCCTTACCGGGCGATGCTGCTGCGTGGTACTGAGGGAGAGCCTGTGGCCGATGGCCGCCGCCGCCCGCGCATGGAAGGCTTCGCAAGTGGCGAGCGCTTTGAGCTGGCCGCTGCGCAAGAAGGCCCGCTCACGCAACTGCCTTCTTGGAATGCAGACATTTCCGCTGCCGCTTGCGCTGCCTACATCCAGCGCGTGCTGGCCGGCGAGCTTCCTGTGCCCGAGCCGATTCAAGCCCAAGTTCGGGCCATCGCGGAGCTTGCCGCGCGATGAGCAAAGCCTTCACCAAAGAAAGCGACGCAGACGACGAGGATGACGACGCGACCACACCCGGCGTGCCCAAAGGCCCAAACTACATCACGCCGCAAGGTTTGGCCAAGCTGCGCACGGAATTGATGGGCTTGATGGACAACGAGCGCCCAAAAGTGGTGGAAGCCGTGCATTGGGCCGCCAAAAACGGCGACCGCAGCGAAAACGGCGACTACCTCTACGGCAAAAAGCGCCTGCGCGAAATCGACAAACGCATCCGTTTCCTCACCAAGCGCCTGAGCGTGGCAGAGGTCGTCGACCCGAGCGTTCACCACGGCAAAGACCAAGTCTTCTTCGGCGCAACCGTCACCATCGCCAAACCCGATGGCTCCGAGCAAAGCGTCCGCATCCAAGGCATCGACGAGGCGGATAACTCAGCAGGCGACATCAGCTGGATTTCCCCCCTCGCCCAAGCCTTGCTGCGGGCACGCGTGGGCGATGAAGTCACCGTGCGCACGCCGCTGGGGCCGCAATTGGTGGAGATTCTCGAAGTGCGCTATCCGACTGCTTGAGTGCAAGCGGCAGGCATTCCAGCGCAGGCGCCGCAGCGCCTAAATCCGCTCCACACCCATCACCGAAGGCAGGCGGCGCAGGATTCGCAGCGCGGTATCGAGGTGCTCGGTGTCGCGCACGCCCACCAGCAAGCGCAGTTGCGCTGACGCTGCGGCGGGTTCGTTGCCCATGTCCACGTGCACGATGTCTGCCTCGGCCTGGGCCACGGCTTGCGCCACGTTGGCCAGCACACCTCTGCCGTTGGCCAATACCACTTCCAGCGCGGCATTGAAGTTGCGTATCGGTTGCTCTGCCCAGCTCACTGAGATGAAGCGCTCTGCGTCTTTGCCGCGCAGCCGCTCTCCCACTGCGCAGCCCAGGCGGTGCACGGCAATCCCTTCGCCCCTGCCCAGGTAGCCATCGATGCGGTCGCCTGGAATCGGGTGGCAGCATTGGGAGTAGCTCACCATCGTGGACTCGCTGCCGTCCAGCACCAAGTTGTCGCTCGTGGCATCGGCCTCGCTCGCCGCGAAGCGCGCTTGGCTCAGCAAAATCGGATCGGGCCGCTCGCCCAGCTCGGCCAAAAGCGGTAAAAAGCGCTTGGCCACAATCGAAGCGATGCGTTTGCCTTGGCCGATGTCGGTGAAGAGTTCGTCGCGGGTGCGGTTGCCTGAGAAGCGCAACACCCGATCCCAAAGCGCGCGGTAGCGATCTTCTTGCGGTGGCAATCGGGCAAAACCTTCGGCGCGCACCGCTTGCTCCAGCATGCGCTGGCCCAAATCGCGGGATTCGCTTTCTGCCAGGGTTTTCAGGTGGTGCCGTATTTTTGCCCTGGCGCGACCTGTGCGCACTTGGCTCAGCCACTGGGGCGAAGGCGACACCTTGGAGTCAGTCCACACCGACACCACATCGCCATTGCGCAGCTCAGCGCGCAGGGCAACCGCCTGGCCGTTCACTTCTCCGCCTGCGCAATGGTCGCCCACATCGCTGTGAATTTCATAGGCGAAATCCAGCAGCGTGGCACCTCGGGGCAGGGCGATGATCTCGTTCTTGGGCGTGAACACATAGACCGCATCTGGGAATAGATCGATCTTGATGTGATCCCAAAACTCGCTCGCGTCGCTGGTGTCGCGCTGAATGTCTAGCAAAGATTGCAGCCACTGCGTGCCCAGCACTTCAGCGCCCTCGTTTTTCAGGCCCCGCGCTTTGTACAGCCAATGCGCGGCCACACCAGCCTCGGCCACCCAGTGCATGGTTTCTGTGCGCATCTGAAATTCGATGCTCACACTGCGCGGCCCGGCGACTGTGGTGTGAAGCGATTGGTAGCCATTGGCCTTGGCAATGGCGATGTGGTCTTTGAAGCGGCCAGGCAGGGGCTTGTAGAGCTGGTGCAACACGCCGAGTGCGGTGTAGCACTGCAACTGGTCGTGCACGATCACGCGCAAGCCGTAGATGTCTGTGACTTGCGAAAAGCTCAAGTGCTTTTGCCGCATCTTTCGGTAGATGGAAAAAAGCGACTTTTCTCGCCCCTGCAAATCCGCTTGAATGCCTGCTGAAGAAAGCGCTTGGTGCACTTCTTTTTTCACGAGATCGATCAAGTCGACCCGCCGCGTGCGTGCGCGCTTCACGGCTTTGGTGAGCACCGCATGTCGCCACGGAAAGAGGTGGGCGAAGCTCAGCTCTTGCAGCTCGCGGTAGCAGCGGTTGAGGCCGAGGCGGTGAGCGATTGGCGCGTAGATGTCCAGCGTTTCGCGAGCGGTGCGACCCCATTTGCTGCGCGGCACATCGCCGAGCGTGCGCATGTTGTGGGTGCGGTCGGCCAGCTTTACCAAAATCACCCGCACATCGCGGGCCATGGCCAGCAGCATCTTGCGAAACGATTCGGCTTGGGTTTGCTCGCGGGTGGTGAAATGCAGCTTGTCGAGCTTCGTGAGGCCGTCCACCAGCTCGGCCACGGGGCTGCCGAATCGCTCCAAGATTTCGCGCTTTTCAACGCCGCAGTCTTCAATGGTGTCGTGCAGCAGCGCGGCCATCAGGGCTTGCGCATCCAGCTTCCAGCCCGCGCACTCCACGGCCACGGCAATCGGGTGGGTGATGTAGGGTTCGCCGTTTTTGCGGGTTTGGCCCAAATGCGCTTCGTCGGCGAAGCGGTAGGCGCGGCGAAGTTGCTCGATGTCGCTCGCATCCAAATAGCCCACGCATTCCACAAGCGCAGCAAAACTGGCCGCCGATGCATTGGCAGCGGCAGCCGAGTGGGAGGAGGTGCTGGGGGGAGCGAGCTCAGCGGTGGAGGGCATTGCATCGGATGATACCGACGAAGCCCAGCCTCGGCGCCTCAGGGCGCGCTCATTGTGCGATCAGCCTGCGATCAGCCCGCGATCAATTTGATCACAGCTGATCCAAAGCGTGGCTAGACGGGTACCTTGCGCAGCATTTCGATGCCGATCTTGCCGGCAGCAATCTCTTTGAGTGCAGTCACGTTGGCTTTGTTTTTCGACTCAACCTTGGCGGTGTGGCCTTGGCTCAGCATGCGGGCGCGGTAGGTGGCGGCCAGCACGAGCTGGAAGCGATTGGGGATTTGCGCGAGGCAATCTTCAACGGTGATGCGGGCCATGGTGGTCTCGATGCGGTTGCTTGGGAGGCACATGCTGCACGGCTGACCAGAACCTGGCCAAAACGCAGCAAACCGCGTATTTTACATCGACGGCGGATGCTCAGGCCAGGTTTTGCACCTGTTCGCGCATCTGCTCCACCAGAACCTTCATTTCCACGGAGATTTGGGTCAGCTCGATCGATGTGGACTTTGAGCCGAGCGTGTTGCACTCGCGGTGCAGTTCTTGAATGAGGAATTCCAAGCGCTTGCCCGCTTCGCCATCGCGCTGCAAAAGCCGGGTGATTTCGCCCAAATGCGAGCGCAGGCGCGAAAGCTCTTCTGCCACGTCGATCCGGATCGCGTAGGCCACCGCTTCGCTGAGCGCGCGCTCTTGCGCTGCCGCGCCAAAGCTCGAACCTGCTTGGGGCGTTTGCGCGCTGGCATCTTTGTAGGCCGCTTCAAAGCGCGCCAAAAAACGCTGTCTTTGGGCTTCCACGGCCTGCGGGATCAGTGGCTCGGCCTGATTTGCAAGTGCGCTCAAGCCTTCCACGCGCTGCAGCAGCGCCGCTGCGAGATTTTGGCCCTCGCGGGCTTGAGCGGCTCTCAATGCTTTGATCGCCTCGCGCAAACCTTCGCCGAAAGCAGCCGTTGGGTCTGCCGCCTCGCTGGGTTGCGCGCTTTGCCCAGCAGCGCCGAGCCGCTCGCACCAAGTCAAAAGCTCGTGCACCGACAAGCCCTTTGCCGCTTGCGCTTGCGCGAGCACGGCTTGTTCAAGCGCCAACACATCGGGCAGGCTTTGCAAATTCGGCGCGCCGCTTGAGCGCTGATTGCGCTGCACATTCACGCGCAGCTCCACCTTGCCGCGCGAGAGTGCTGCTGAGAGCTGCTCGCGCGCCAAGGTCTCCAGTTGGCGCAGCTCATCGGGCAGTTTCAGCGTGAGGTCAAGAAAGCGGCTGTTGACGCTGCGCAGATCGATGTCGAGCGCCGTGTTGGCGTCGCTTGCGCTGGCGTGGCCGAAGCCTGTCATGGAGTAAACTGGCATGGCGTTTTTCGTAAGCGGGGTTGAATGCGGTGTGCGAGGGAGGGCGGAGTGTCATCTCTCCAGCAACTCGGCGTTTCACCAGACTCAGGCTTCGAGCCGACGCGTTGTTGCATGTGCCATGTGGGTGGCGCGTGTGAATGAATTCATCAACCCAACGCGACCCGTACCAACGCACAAGCCAAACTGCGCGGATTATGTCAAAGGTAAAACCTGCCCCGCTGCCTCCCGATACCGTGATCGGCGGCTACCGCATTGTGCGCAAGCTCTCCGCTGGCGGCTTCGGCTTGGTGTATCTGGCGGTGGACAGCGAAGGCCAGCAAGTGGCGATCAAGGAATATCTGCCTTCATCGCTTGCATCCCGCCAGCCCGGCGAGCTGCTGCCGCAAGTGATTTCGGAAAAGCTGAGCCTCTATCGCCTGGGCCTGAAGAGTTTTTTTGAAGAAGGCCGCTCGCTCGCGCAGATCTCGCACACCTCGGTGGTGAGCGTGCTGAATTTCTTCCGCGAAAACGAAACCGTCTACATGGTGATGAACTACTTGGAGGGTGCAACCCTTCAGGACTACATCATCACCGGCCGAGAGCTGAAGAAACAAAAGGTGTTTCGCGAGTCCACCATCCGCAGTTTGTTCGACGAAATCCTGCGCGGCTTGCGCATCGTGCACCAGCACAAGATGCTGCACTTGGACATCAAGCCCGCCAATATTTTCGTCACCGACGACAACCGCGCCGTGATGATCGATTTCGGCGCGGCGCGTGAGGTGCTTTCCAAAGAAGGCAACTTCATCCGCCCCATGTACACGCCCGGCTTCGCGCCGCCCGAGATGTACCGCCGCGATTCGAGCATGGGCCCGTGGACTGACATCTATTCGATTGGCGCTTGCATCTACGCCTGCATGCAAGGCTATCCGCCTAACGATGCGCCGCAGCGCCAGGAAAAAGACCGGCTCACGCTCAGCCTCTCACGCCTGCGGGGTGTGTATTCCGACAACATGATCGAGGTGGTGGAGTGGTGCATGTCGCTCGATCCCCTGTCGCGTCCGCAGTCGGTGTTTGCTTTGCAAAAAGAGCTGGCTCGCGAAGGCGAGCGCAGCTACACCAAACTGAGCGTCACTGAAAAAATGCGCATGCAGTTTGACAACATGGTGTCTGACGGCAAAAAGAACATTCGCCGGGCGACCGGTTTTGGTGCGGACCGCTGATCCGCCGCCGCCACCCCAACACTGACACAGGCCAAACGACGTGAAGTTCTCAGTCTTTCAAGTCAGCCGCAAAGGCGGCAGACAGAACAACGAAGACCGCATGGGGTACATCTACACCCGCGAGTCGGCGCTGTTCATTTTGGCTGACGGCATGGGCGGCCATCCCGAAGGCGAAGTGGCGGCCGAGCTGGCGCTGCAAACCATGAGCGCGCTGTATCAGCGTGAAGCCAAGCCGGCGATCCGCGATCCGCATGCGTTTTTGACCGAAGCCTTGATGGCATCACACCACCGCATCATTCGCTATGCCAGTGAAAAGGGCATGCTGGA
>JAAFHN010000567.1 GCA_013298415.1 Comamonadaceae bacterium | reverse complement strand
TTCACTGCGTTTTTGATAGCAATGAATGATGATTTCACCTGGACAGAGGCGTAAAAAGCCTCTGAAATCACCCACAGTGAGGGCTGCAAGCCCCTTTTGAGCGCGGCGAGGCACAAGTGATCGCCTTCCAGCCAAGCCCAGCCGGTTTTGCGGTAGGCGCTGTTGCTGTCAACGGCTTTTTTGAGCGCTTTGAACTGCGGGTTGTCGCGGGAGGTGAGGTGTCGAATCTGGGCGGACTCGGCGTGTCGAAGCGATTCAGCCATGGCGGGCTTTGGCGGCGGCCACAGGTGCAAAACTCAGCCGATGCCAGGGGGTGGGCCCGTGCTCTGCGAGTGCGGCCATGTGCTGCGCCGTGCCGTAGCCCTTGTGCGCGCCAAAGCCGTACTCGGGATGCAGGGTCTCGGCCTCTTCCATGATGCGGTCGCGGGTGACTTTCGCAATGATGCTGGCGGCTCCTATGGCTTTCACCCGCGAATCGCCTTTCACAATCGCCTCAGCCCGCACGCTGAGCTTCGGGATGCGGTTGCCATCGATCAACACCAGCGCGGGCTTGAGCCGCAGGCCGTCCACGGCCCGCTGCATCGCGAGCATCGTGGCCTGCAAGATGTTGAGTGAGTCGATCTCGGCCACGCTGGCTTGGCCCACGCTCACGCACAGGGCTTGGGCGCAGATGGCATCAAAAAGCTTGTCGCGCCGGAGCGCGGTGATGGTTTTGCTGTCGCCAATGCCTGCAATGGGGCGGCGGTCGTCCAGGATCACGGCGGCGGCCACCACGGGGCCTGCGAGCGGGCCACGGCCTGCTTCGTCCACACCGGCCACCAGGCCAGCTTCTGCAAACTGCAGTGCAATTTGCTGGGCAGATAGCAGCTTGAGCACCGCCTTTTTGGAAGGCAACTTGGCCGTTGATCTACCGGGCACAGACCGCCTCCATCGCGTCGCAGGCGAGTGCCACCGTATCTCGCTTCAGCTCGGCATGCAAGTGAGCAAAGCGCACAGCCACGCGCGCGCAGTCGGCAGGCGAATCAAACCAGCGCAGCACGGCTTGGGCCATGGCCTGCGGCGAGGCCTCAGATTGCAAAAGTTCGGGCACCACAAAGTCTTTGCACAAAATGTTTGGCAGGCCCACCCAGGGCTGAAGGCGTTTTCGCTGCGTGAGCCACCACGAAAGCGGGTGCATGTTGTACACGATCACCATTGGCTTTTTGAAAAGCGCGGCTTCGAGCGTGGCCGTGCCGCTGGCGATCAGGGTCACGTCGCAAGCCGCAAGGGCGGTGTGGCTTTGGCCATCGAGCAGCTTCACTCGCTTGCCCAAGTGCGAACCCAGGCCCGCCTCGCGCGCTGCGGCCTCAATCGCGGGCTTCAAACTCGGCACGCAAGGAACTGCAATTTTGATAGCATCAGATGCAGCAAATACCTGGACAGAGGCTTGAAATTGCCTCAAGGCCAGGTATTTCACCTCTGCTGCGCGGCTTCCGGGCAGGATGGCGAGCACTTTGTCGTCGGATTGGAAACCGAGCGCGGCTTTGGCGGCGTTTTGGTCGATCTGCTCAGGGATGACGCTTGCCAGCGGATGGCCCACGTAGCTGGCTGAGATGCCTGCGCGTTCGTAGATCTCTGCTTCAAACGGAAAAATGCAGAGCACGTGGTCGCAGGCCGCTCGGATTTTTTCAATCCGCTCGGGCCGCCAGGCCCAGATCGATGGGCTGATGAAATGCACGGTGCGTACACCGCGTGCACGCAGCTTCAGCTCCAAATCCAAGTTGAAATCCGGTGCGTCCACGCCCACGAAGATCTGCGGCTTCTCGTTCATCCAGCGGGCAGCCAACTGTTTGCGGATGCCCACAATCTCGCGGTAGTGCCGCAGCACTTCGGCGTAGCCACGCACGGCCAACTTTTCGCTCGGCCACCAGGCCTTGAAGCCTTGCTCTGCCATGCGCAGCCCGCCGATGCCTTCGGCCCGCAAGCCCGGGTTTCGCGCCCTGAGCCCACCCAGCACATGCGCTGCAAGCATGTCGCCCGAGGTTTCTCCGGCCACCATGCCGAGGTGTTGGATCATGGGCCAGCGCGCGCTACCGAACGATGCCGCGCTTGGGGTCAACCGCGTTCAAAAAGCCGTTCATCAGCGCCACGTCTTCTGCCAGGCTGGCATCGGATTCTTGCAAAGCCGCGATCTGCGCCATGGCTTCTGCCAGCGGCAATTCGCTGCGGTAAAGCGCCTTGTGCATGGCTTTCACGGCCGCAATGCGTTCTGGGCTGTAGCCGCGCCGCTTCAGGCCCTCGGCATTGAAGCCGCGCTGCGCGGCAGGCTGGCCCTGCACCGTCATGAAGGGCGGCACATCGGCAAAGAGCAGCGAGCACATGGCCGTGAACGCATGCGCGCCCAAGCGCACAAATTGGTGCACCACGGTGAAGCCGCCCAGGATCGCCCAATCGCCCACATGCACGTGGCCTGCGAGCTGCGAGTTGTTGGCGAAGGTGGTGTGGTTGCC
>JAAFHN010000656.1 GCA_013298415.1 Comamonadaceae bacterium | reverse complement strand
TTCTTCTATGCCACTTCGATCCATCAGGTTCAAGCAATTGCCAAGGTCGATCACAGCGCCAAGGACGAAAGACCGCTTCACGCGATGTCGAAGCGCGGTTGCCCATTCCAGTGCTCTGCGAGGATCGTTCTCCCAAAAGTAGATGCCAGCACCAAGCCAGTCGTAGCTGTTGTTGCTTTTGGCCAGATGCGGGATCTCGCCGCTGAGGATGGCTTCCCCCACATCTGCTTCGCAGCCATGAAAGCCCAGTACCAGCCCGGGTAGGCGCTGGTACAGAGCGAAGTCAATCTCGCGGAGGGCTGTCGCCAACGCTTAGCCGCCGAAGTTGCGATGGAGCTTGCCGCTTGGGGTGTAGATGCCAGCCTTTTTCAGAAATGCCATGGCAGCAGCCTGATTGGAAAGTGTGGCGAGCAAAGCTTGGTGGCCGCTGGGGTTCGCGCCGGGGAGCCCCTGTGCGCGGCTTGCGGCAGGGACCGTTGACTTTGGGCCCGAGCGAGGAGGCTTACGAACCGTCGGCGCGCTGGCGTCCGCAACAACACCATTTTCCGTAGAAGCCAAGGGGCTGGTGTGGAAGTGAATCATGAACAATCTCCGGCGGCTGACTGAAAGCGAATTGTGAGGCCGAAACGGTCGCGCGTCACTGAGCAGCCTCGACCGTAACTCAAAGGTGCATCAAAGGCGCATCCAAGGTGCATCAAAGCTGCGCCAAAGCTGCCTCAAGCCGCCTTCACTTTCAGCCGCCAGGCATGCAGCAGCGGCTCGGTGTAGCCGCTGGGTTGCTCTTTGCCTTTGAAGACCAAATCCAGGGCGGCTTGGTAGGCTTTGCTGGCGGGGTTGCCGCTCATCGGGGTGTAGGCCGCATCGCCTGCGTTTTGGCCGTCCACCACTTTGGCCATCCGCTCGAATGAGGCGCGCACTTGGGCCGGCGTGATGACTTTGTGCTGCAACCAGTTGGCGATGTGCTGCGAGCTGATGCGCAACGTGGCGCGGTCTTCCATGAGGCCTACGCCGTTGATATCGGGCACTTTGGAGCAGCCTACGCCGGCATCCACCCAGCGCACCACATAGCCCAAGATGCCTTGCACGTTGTTGTCGAGCTCGGCGCGCTTGGCTTTTGCATCCCAGGCGCTTTGCGTTTTTTCATCCGCAATCGGCACGGTGAGCAGGCCTTTCAGCAAGGCTTCACGGTCCATGGGCTCGGCTTCGATCTGCTTTTGCACGGCCGCCACGCTCACCTGGTGGTAGTGCAAGGCGTGCAGGGTGGCGGCAGTGGGGCTCGGCACCCAGGCGGTGTTCGCGCCCGCTTTGGGGTGGGCGATTTTTTGGGCGAGCATGTTAGCCATCAAATCGGGCATGGCCCACATGCCTTTGCCGATTTGGGCGCGGCCGCGCAGGCCGCAGGCCAGGCCCACTTGCACGTTGTTGCGCTCGTAGGCGGCGATCCAAGCGCTGGCTTTCATGTCGCCCTTGCGCAACATCGGCCCGGCCAGCATGGCGGTGTGCATTTCATCGCCCGTGCGGTCTAAGAAGCCCGTGTTGATGAAGGCCACGCGCGCTTTGGCAGCCGCAATGCAGGCCTGCAAATTCACGCTGGTGCGGCGCTCTTCGTCCATGATGCCGAGCTTCACTGTGTTGGCTTTCAAGCCCAGCAGCTTTTCCACGCGGCCAAAGAGTTCGCTCGCAAATGTCACTTCGGCTGGGCCGTGCATCTTGGGCTTGACGATGTAGACGCTGCCGGTGCGCGAGTTTTTGATCGCGCCAGTGCTCTTCAAATCGTGCAGGGCAATCGTGGTCGTCACCACTGCGTCCATGATGCCTTCGGGAATTTCGCGCTCGCTGCCGTCGGCAGCGGTGTAGGTGATGGCCGGGTTGGTCATCAAGTGGCCCACGTTGCGCAAAAAGAGCAGGCTGCGGCCGTGGAGTTTCACGCTGCCTTTGCCATCGGGCGAGGCGTACACGCGGTCGGCGTTGAGCGTGCGGGTGATGGTTTTGCCGCCTTTTTGCAGCGTTTCCACCAGCGTGCCCTTCAGGATGCCGAGCCAAT
>JAAFHN010000323.1 GCA_013298415.1 Comamonadaceae bacterium | reverse complement strand
ATTGGGGGTGTCAAGCAAAGCGTCAAGCAAAGGCGGCTGGCGAGCACTGGCGCGAGCGGGCGGTTCGAATTACCCGCATGCCTTCCGCCCTTTCAGCCCCGGGTCGCGATGTACCCCCCCTCCCCGAAACTCCCGCGAGGAAAAATTCGCCTCAACGCTCGGTCCTGTGGCTACGGGCTTCAGACATTTACCCACCCCCCGCCTGCATGCTTGCCCCCTCTCGGTTGCCGATGTGCGCATCCGGTGTTGCGGCCACAAGCCTCCAGCATCCAACTGCCGGGGACAGCTCCAAAGGCCGCATCAAAGCCCCAAAAGTTCGGCTACGGTACTTTTTTACTGCGGACATTGCGGACAAACCGAAAAAACGTTGTAAGTCACTGTCAAAATTGAAGAAAAGTGTCCGCACTTTGACTGCGGACAAACCCAAAATGACTGCGGACATTGCGGACAAACTTCGCTGGCTGGGCCGCTAGGCAAGGCAGCTTGCCCCTTCCTTTGGCATCCGCTGGGGTGCGCTAGCGTGTGAAGCCGCGCAAAAGCTATTCCCGCAGCGCCGCACACACGCGGCCCCTGCCCTCGCGCCGTTGCTTGAGTCCTTGCTACTCGCTGGCTTCGCTCAGCTTCTCAGGGTTGATCTTGATATAGCTGCCATACCCCACGCCCGGCACACGCTCGCGCCTGTCTGTTCTGCCGCTTGGGGTGGATACCAAGATGCCGCGAGCAGCCAGCACCCGCTTGAACGCCTTGCTGTCAAAGCCCTTGCACACCTCATCGTCAAACGTAGAGAGTTGAACGAAGTACTCGGTGCGGGTGTCTTTCGCATCGTCGGGCTGCACATCGCCACCAAACTCGCGTTGGTGCTCGGAGTTGGTTTTCACGGGCTTGCCAGACGGCCCCACCAAGCGTTTGAACCCAGCGCGGTTCATGGTCTTGCCTGCCCGATCATCTGCCGCGCGATGCCACCAATGAAAGCGGGCATCGCCATGCGCGTCAATGAACTGCCTGAGCTGGGAAACCATCGCGTATTCCTCATGCCCAGCCAAGCCCCCGCGTGCCGCAATCCAGTCTTCAAAGCAGCGCCGGGCGGCTCGCATGGCTTCGCCTTGTGGCCAGCCTGTGATGCCTGCTTGGGTAGCCAGCTCCCCCGCAGCGGCAAGCAGGGCAAAGCGATTGGCCGCACGCTGCACCTGCCCATGCGCGGCTGCGGGCACGGCTTGGTGTTTGAAGGCTTCAATCAGGCTGCGCAGGCTTTCAGCCACGCTGCCTTGGGTGTCAAGCAGGTGCTGAATGAAGGCTGTGCTGGCAGCGCCGTGGTACCTGCGTGCGGCCTTCGTCAGCCGCTCACTCAGGGCTTGGCCGCTTTCCAATCCGTGCAGGCACTCAAACACCCCAAGCCCGCAGCCTGCATCGGCGGGAATGTCAAGCATGCGCACTTGCTGGCCAGCCCGCTCTTTCTTGCCGCCCTCGGCAATGTGCTGTGCCAAGCTGACTTCACCTGCGCTTAAGAAAAGCGACTTCCACCTAGCCAAGGGCTTGGCCGTTGCGCTTCGGCTTCCTCGCCCCTTGCCTTGGCCATTGCCCAGCAGGTAGGCCACTTCCCCTGCTTTGTTGTGGTCAACCTGTGCCAGTTCGTCAAGCACCAAGAGGGCATCGCAATGCCGCGCTGCGATGGCTTCAATCGCGTTGTCAGTGGCACGCCAGCCCTGCATGTAGCGCTCTGCACCAAACACGGATGCGGCAACCCGCAAGGCTGTAGTCTTACCAGAGCTGCTATCGCCTCGCAAGTGAAAGCCCCCGTTTTCTGCACCCACCCAGCTCATCGCAAGCCCTGCAAAGGCGGTGCTCACGCAGAGCACCAAGCGCGAATTACCCACGCACAGCGCAGCCACGTGCTCGCGCCATTGGGCAAGCGTGCCAGCTTCTGAGAGCGTGTTTTCCATCGGCGCGTCGGTTTGGAAATGCACGGCTTCGCAAGCCTCGTTTGCGTACAGGGTGCGATGCGGCTGCACATAAACGCGCTCTTTGCCGCTTGGCCCGTCTGTGCTGTGCCACCCCGTGCGCTCGGTGCTGCGTGCCCAGGCGCTTGGCTTGCGGGATTGGATGTAGGTGGTGAGCAAAGCCTTTACCGTGTTACCCGGCTCGATCCGAAGGCCTTTGCTCAGCAAGGTGCTGCGGTACTCGTTGCCATCTCCTGCCAGCATGCGGGCTGGCATGGCCCAAACTTTTGGAATGCCCAGGGGATCGGGAAACGCAAGCAAGTAGCCAAAGCCATCGCCTTCGAAGCTGCGCACCCCCGCCGTGACTTCCAGGCGCGAGCACAGCTTCAAAGGTGGCTTGGGCTTGCCTTGTTGATCGCGGCCTAGGAAATACACACCTTGGGCCGTCACGCTGAATTGATCCTCTTCGCGGGCATCGCTGTCCGGTGCAAAGGGTGTCAATTTGTCACCCTTTTTTTGCTCGGGCTTGGCATGCGCAGCAATCGCAGTGGCCACACACTCGCGCACGGCCTCAAGCCCCAAGCGGGCGTGCAAGTCGTTGAAGTCTGTTTCACCCGCCTGCAAGCCTTCGGGCGTGGCCACGATGCCGCGCACTGCCTTGGCCGCCGCGTGGGCTTTCTCTTGGCCGGGGTTGTTTCCGCTTTTGGCTTGCGTGTCGTGGTCGTCGTCTGCACACAGCACGAGCAGCGTGCCCGGCAATGCGGCCCTCAGAGCTTTGGCTACATGCACGAGGTTGCCCGCGTCAAAAGCCACGGCCACGGGGTAGGCGGTGGCTTCATGCAAGCTGGCAGCGGTGGCGTAGCCTTCTGCGATCAGCACCACAGGCGGGGGCTTGGCAGCGGTCGCAAGCGTGGCTTGAGATTGGGGCAGAGCAAACCCGATGGCATGCCACAGGCCAGACTTCTTGCCACCCTTCATGAAGAGCTTGTCGCTGCCCTCCGTGGGCTTTTGCGGCGCGATGGCCTGCACGTTCCACAGCTTGCCACTCGCATCGCACAGGGGCACAAGCAGCGTGCCGTTTGCCTCGCTGCGCACGCCGTAAGCCTGCACACCCTTGCGCAACAGGTAGGGGCTTGCGGCCTGTGCTGTGCAATCGCTTGCGGCTTGCCAGCGGGCAAGCGCTTGGGTGGCAGCCGCTTCATGCCCAGCGGCGATTCGGGCTTGCTCTGCCTCCCGCTTTTGATGCGCTTGCCTCTCGCGCTCGGCCAGTTGCGCGGGTGTGGGCTTCGGTGCGGTTTCGGTGGCTGTGGGCAGCGTGAAGCCGCGCTCTTGGGCCATGTGCAAGAGCGTGGCCACCGACACACCGCCGCTGGCCTTGATGCTTTTCCAAGTGGATCGCGTGGCCTTCTGGTCGTAGCCGTCTTTGGCCGTTGCGCTCCAAGCGTCAAACAGCTCAAAGCCCGTCGCGTCAGCAAACTCACTCTTGATCGCCATGCCCAGCTTGGCCCATTCGTCGCGGGGCAGATGGGCAGGGATGTAGCTGAGGGCGGTGCGTATCAGGTCGGGGGTGATGTTGGAAGTGGCTGGCATTCGTCTCTATCAAAACAGCTGGGGCAAGTCTTCAGGGCGGTAAGCGATGGCGTAGGTGCGAACGCGACGCGATGTGCCCCCAGCGGTTTTGATGTAGCGCCAGCCCTTTTTGAAAACGTAGCCGAACTTTTTTTCCATGGCTGACAACACCTTGGAAATACAGCCGCAGTCGGCGAGAGCGTTGATTTCAGCGGCGGTGCTATCCGGTGCGGCCAGCAGCAAGGGAACAACTCGGTCTGCTTGTCCTTTGTGTGTGTCCAGCTTGGGTTTGATCGCGTTCATGGCCAAGTCCTTTGGTGCTAGATCGGTGGTATGAAGTCCTCTGCCAACGTGGTCGGCTTACCCGGTTCTGACTCTGCCAATACCTCCCCGGTGCGGCCATCGCTCACACGTAGAAAGCCAGGCAAGCGCACCGTGACAAGCATCAATTCGTCAGCGCCGTCGCGCATGTACTTCCGGAAGACGATGTCACCTTGGTGCTCCTGCACCATGCCTAAGCCCCA
>JAAFHN010000666.1 GCA_013298415.1 Comamonadaceae bacterium | reverse complement strand
TGCTGCCTGACCCGGCGCAGGCGGCGGAGGCGAAGCTGAAGATGCTGGAGCTGGCGCAGCGCGGTGAGCTGGCGGCGCTGGATGCGGACATGAAGGTGGCGCTCGGCCAGTTGGAGGTGAACAAGGCGGAGGCGAGCACCGACATGTTTCGCGGGGGCTGGCGGCCGTTTGCGGGCTGGGTGTGCGGCGCGGGGCTGGCTTATCACTTTTTGGTGCGGCCGATCTTGCCTTGGGTGGTGGGCTTGTTTGGGGTGGCTGTGCCGCCCTTGCCGCCGATTGAGACGGATGCGCTGATGGCGTTGCTCTTTGGGATGCTGGGCTTGGGTGGCTACCGCACGTTTGAGCGGGTGAAGGGCAAGGCATGAGCATTCGCGATCAGATCAAGGCGCGGGCGCTGGCGCTCACGCTGACGGTGCTTTTGCTGGACGACTACAGGAAGGGCTTCATCGCGGGCTTTGTGAGCGGGGCTGTGGTGATGTTTTTGATGGGCTTGGGCTTTGGAGGGGTGGCATGAGCGAGAACAACCAAACGATGCTGGAGATTCAGCGCTCTCTAGGGCGGATTGAGGCCCAGGGCGAGGCGATCAAGGCGCATTTGGAGCGCCAGGATGAGCGCATGGACAAGATTGACGGGCGCTTGGACGGGGTGGATACGCGGCTCAGGGCTGTGGAGACCAAGGCGGCGGTGAATGGGGCGCTGATGGGCACGGCGGCGAGCGTGGGCATGGCGCTGGTGATTGAGGGGCTGAAAGCCTTTGTAAAAACCAAGGGCGGCGGCTGAAGCCATGGCGCATGACCCGAAGCTGCGCGCCAAGCTGCGCACTGCCTATGTGACGGATCGGCTGAGCATGGAGCTGGCTTGCACGAAGTGCAAGCTGCCCCGGCCGACCGCGAACCGCTGGAAAAAAGAGGCTCGCGACGCGGGCGACGACTGGGACAACGCGCGCGCTGCGGGCTCGCTTTCGGATTCATCGTTTCAGCAAGCGGCGGTGAAGCTGCTGAACGACTACATCGCAGCGCATCAAGTGACGATGGACATGCTGCGCGAGACGCGCGACATCACGCCGATTGAGCGCGCGGATGCGCTGGCGAGCTTGAGCGACTCCTTCAACAAGACGATGAGCAGCTTTAAGAAGCTGATGCCGGAGATTGATCAGCGGGCAGTGGCGCTGGATGTGCTGCGCCGCTTGGCGCAGTTTGTGACGCAGCATCACCCGGCGCATGCGAATGCGCTCTTGGCGGTGCTGGAGCCCTTTGGTGAGGAGATCAGCCGAACGCTGAAGTGATGGCCAAGCAAAGCGGCAACGATTTCTTGAAGGGCCTGGCGGCGCTTGGCGAGCAGCTGCGCCAGCAGGTGGATGCCAGCCTGGAGGGCTGGGATTTGAGCCCAGCGGCGGTGGCTGAGCGGCGCGCGAGGGTGTGGGCGGCCGACGGCTACCGCTACTTTGACTGCACGTATTTCCCGCACTACGGGCGGGCCGAGCCGAGCGAGCTGCACCGCTATTTGTATGGACGGCTGCCAGAGATGGTGGACGCGCCTGGGGGGCAGCGCGATGCGATTGCGGCACCTCGGGGTGAAGCCAAGAGCACGAAGGTGACGATGTGCTTTGTGTTGTGGTGCGTGCTGACGGCGCGCAAGTGGTATCCGATCATTGTGATGGATGCCTTTGAGCAAGCAGCCGAGATGCTGGAGGCGATCAAGGCGGAGCTGGAGGCGAACCCGCGCATTGCGAGCGATTTCCCAGAGATCGCAGGCCAAGGCAAGGTGTGGCGAGCGGGTGTGATTGTGACCAAGACGGGGCGCAAGATTGAGGCCTTTGGCTCGGCCAAGAAGATTCGGGGGCGCAGGCATGGGCCGCACCGACCTGACTTGGCGGTGATGGACGACATCGAGAACGATGAGAACGTGGCCACGCCGCTGCAACGGGACAAGTTACAGAAATTCGTGACCAAAGGGGTGCTCTCGCTGGGGCCGCCAGATGA
>JAAFHN010000466.1 GCA_013298415.1 Comamonadaceae bacterium | reverse complement strand
GTCAATCGAGATGGCGCCAGAGCCGTCCAAGTCTTTGGCCTCCCTGAGCATGCAGTCGCGCATGAAGCTGGTGGCCAGCCCCCCTTTTTGCTCGTCGTCGAAACTCATTTCGTTGTGTCGAGCAGCTGAGATGTGTACGATGTCTTGCGGCAGGGCACCACGATCGACTTGCTCCACAGCCAAGTTTCGCGTCTTCACATTCACGGGCCGACCACACTCGTCGGAGATGTTGCTGAACTTCGGGCGCAGTGAGCCTTCGTCATTGGTGTTGACCAGCCCGCGCGAACGCACAGTCGGCGTGGATGCCACCAACCCGCCTGAATGGCAGGCGTCGTACAGCACAAAGAGCTTGTCGGTTTTGTTCGTGATCGCCTGCAGCAGTTGCGACATTTCGCGATTGGTGATCGTGCCTTCTTGGCCGCCGTCGTGGGCGAGCAGCGCCTCGACACAGCCGCCGGCCGCTGGGTCGTTGTAGCGCGTGCCGTGGCCCGAATAGTGGATGAACACCCGATCACCGTCTTGTACCCGGTCGCCCAGATCGCGCAGTGCCTTGCGGATGTTCGCGCCAGTGGCCTGCTCATCGTGGAGGTAGCGGATGTTGGAATTCGGCACTTGCATGGCGTTTGCCATTTGGGTGGCCGAGACTTTGTCGTGCACGACACCTGGCAAGGAGGGTACGGCCGCATCCGCGTAGCGCCCCACACCGATGATGAGCGCATGGCGGTTGACTCGCGGCTGCAGGCTTCGCACGCCCAAGGTCACCGCAGCATTGCCTGAGGCTTGCCGACCTGAGGGCAAAACCGACGCAGCCGATGCTGCGGCCTGAAGATTGAGACTGCTCGCGCGCACCCAACCCACATCCCTGCCCCGTGCCACGCGAACCCACCCACCTTCAGGCTCACCGGCCTCCACCTCGGCTCCTTCCGGCAAATTCGCCACCGTGGCAGATGCGGGCAGCTTGTCGGCCTTCAGCTCGGTGGCTCGCATGATTTTGACCTGGCTTTGCGCGATGGCCCGCCCGGGAGAAGCAAGCAGGGCAGACGCAGTCAGGAGCGCGGCGACCGAAAGCGCAGCGCCAACGAGCTGTTTGACGGGGTGATTTTCAAACTGACGGTGCTGAATTCGCTTCATGAGTGTTCGATGACTTGGGTTCGCAGGCTGCTCCGCTCGGAGCTCGCAGATGGCTCGACACCCGCCAAGCGGGCCCATTGCTCAAAGATTGTCCGGCTGATCGCTGGAGGTGCAAGGGCGGTTTTCACGCCTTCGGCTGCGGGCTCACGAATTGTGAGGAGGCTGTGGCGAGAATCAAACACCCGCTCCAGGATGCCTTGCGCGACCGCCCCTTGCGAGGCATCGCAAAGCAAGCTGATCATTGCTGCCGGCCCGGGCCAGGCGTACCCACCGAACATCGGCACTGCGGCCTGCGTGCTCACGACTCGGGCCGTGGGCAGCTCATGCGCCAAGGCATCGAGAAGTCGATGAAGCCAGGCATCGTCGATGACGCCCGTGGCCCGCAGCGAGACCACGGCGCAGGCACGATCAAGACTTGCGTCCACACCCCTGTCGCTGATTCGGGCCATCCAATGCGCGCGGCGCATCGCGTCCCAAGCCCCCAAAGCCGCAAGCAAAGCCATCCCAAAGCCGAGCGCCAAGTGCAGATCAAGAAACAGGGGCGTGTGGACGCTCACGAAGCTCAGGCACAAAAGCGCCGCAGGCAGCCACAGCATCATGCGCCCCACGCCCGCCGAGCCACGGCGGCGCGTGGACCAGACCATGCTCAGGCACAAAAGCGCTGCCAGCGCGGTTTGAGCTTCTCGGGGAAGTTGGTGCTGCACGCGCTGGTGCAGCGCGTTGTCAATCACGGTGGCCAAGCTCTCCACGCCAGGCATCGTGGGCGACAAGGGCGTGGGATGGATGTCGTGCAAGCTGGGCGCGGTCGAGCCTACGATCACCACTTTGCCGGTGAAGCGAGTCTCAGCCTTGCTCAACGGTTTCGCGGCCTCGGCCTCGGCAAACACATCCGCAAAGCGCAAGCGCGGGTAGGCTCCCACTTGCTTTCGCCACGAAACCAGCGCGAAGCCTGCGGCAACCGCATCCTGCGCCACACGCCGCTGTTGCGAGGGCTCCGCAAGCCCCAACGCCACGCTCAGCGGCATCGACTTCAGCGCACTGCCGTCTGGCAAGACTTGCGCCAATCGGTAGCGCCGTATCACGCCATCTCGCTCTGGCTCAGCGTTGTTGAGGCCAAGTTTGGATTTAGTCAGCGCCTCAAACGCCGGTGCAACGACCGCCACGGTGGCCTTGCTTCCCGCAGCCTGGCCGAGCCACGCTGGCTCCACCCAAAGCTGCGGCAGCTCTGCAGTGCTGAGCTGGCTGTGCGCATCGTTGAACGCAGGCAGTCGGACGACGGAGAAATGGCTCTTTGTGCTCGCTTGCGCCGCTTTGGCAAATGCGGCGTCGCCTCCGGGGCTCAGCCGATCAGGGTCGGCGAAGCTGATGTCCCACACGATGGCTGCTGGACCTTGCGCCTCGATGTGCTGAAGCACAGTGGCCAGCGTGTCACGCGGCCAAGGCCAGCGACCGAATTCCTTGCTCATCGATGCCAGACTCGCTTCGTCGATGTCCAGGATGACGATTCGCGGGTCGGGCGGTGCGGCAAAGAGCCGCAGGCGGACCATGTTGTCGTATGTAGATCGGCCGATCCCTGTTGCCGCATTCAGCCACACGGCATCTGCAATTGCCCAAACGCAAACCACGCAGGCGAGGCCCCACGCGACCCAGCCCGACGGCCACCTGGCCAACTTCGAGTGAAAGCGCGCAAACACCCTGGCGATCCAATCAGTGCTCAGGCGAAATCAGACTTTGACGCCCAGTGTCGTGCCACGGCACTAGTGTCATGTCACGCTTGAAATGTCGGTGTATCGCGCAGCAATCGGTGCGCGGGGCTAGGCGCAAAACGCAGCGCATGCCCACTGCATGGGCAAGTT
>JAAFHN010000388.1 GCA_013298415.1 Comamonadaceae bacterium | reverse complement strand
AAGCGATCCCACACGGCTTGCGCTGCTTTCACGCTGATTTGCTGGCCCACCACGCTCCGGGCGAGCGTGACAAATGGGTCGCCCCGGCTTTCTAAGCATTGGCCTGGAAATTCGGCGATCAGGCGCTTCAACACACGGTCTTTTTTGGCCAACTGGGCGCAGGCTTCGGCCCAGAACGCTGGTTTCGTCGCATCCGATGGGGCTGCTACCACCGCAGGAACGGCTGGCGCAGCGGGGGCGGCGACCGACGCAGCAGACGCAGCTTTTCTGGCAGTGGCCATGTTTGGCTCTTCTTCTTGCGGGTGATTTACAGCGTTCGGAAACTACAATTTCAGTAGCAAACAAACCAGCAAATACTAGGACAGTGGGCAGATTTCATGAAAAAACTCCTACTGCGCTTGCCAAGTCGTGCCCGTGGGGCTGTCTTTGAGCACGACGCCTTGGGCCAAGAGCTCTTGGCGAATGGCATCGGCTTTTGCAAAATTCTTGGCGGCTTTGGCAGCGGCGCGGTCAGCGATTTTGGACTCAATCGCCGTGGCGTCAAGCCCCTGCGCCCCGCCCGCACCCAGGCGCAAATACCCTTGCGCATCGCCTTGCAAAATGCCAAGCACTTTGCCGAGTTGCTTGAGCAGGGCCGACAAGCTCTCGTCTTTGCTGCGGTTGATTTCGGTGGCCAGGTCAAACAGCACCGCAACCGCTTCCGGCGTGGAAAAGTCGTTGTCCATCGCTTCTTTGAAGCGGGCGGCGAAGGGCTGGCTCCAGTCGATCTCCGCACCGATTTCACTTGGCGGCAGGGCCTCCAGCGTGGTGTAAAGCCGCTTCAAACCCGCGCGAGCGTCGTCCAGCCCCGCGTCTGAGAAGTTAAAAGCCCGGCGGTAATGCACCCGCACCATGTAGAAGCGAATCGTTTCGCCGTCGTAGCTTTTGAGCACATCGCGGATGGTGAAGAAGTTGTTGAGCGATTTGCTCATCTTCTCGCCGTCTACGTTCAAAAAGCCGTTGTGCAGCCAATAGTTGGCCAGCGGCTTGCCGTTGGCGCCTTCGCTTTGCGCGATTTCGTTTTCGTGGTGCGGGAACTGCAAATCTGCGCCGCCGCCGTGGATGTCAAAGGTCTCGCCCAACACGGCGCAGCTCATGGCCGAGCACTCGATGTGCCAGCCTGGTCGGCCCGGGCCAAATTCGCTTGGGTATTTGGCATCTGCCGGTTCTTCGGGCTTGGAGGCTTTCCACAAGACGAAATCCAGCGGGTCTTCCTTGCCGTCCAGCACCGCCACGCGCTCGCCTGCGCGCAGCTGGTCAATCGACTTGCCGCTCAATTTGCCGTAGCCGGGGAATTTGCGAACGGCGTAGTTCATATCGCCTGCACTTGAGCCGTCTTTGGCTTGGTAGGCAAGGCCTTTGTCCACGAGCTGGCGGATCAAGGCGGTCATCTGAGGCACGTATTCGGTGGCGCGCGGCTCGTGCGTGGGTCGCTCCACCCCCAAAGCGCCCAGATCTTGATGCATGGCAGAGATCATCTCGTCGGTCAGGCTTCTGAGCGTCACTTTGCGCTCGACCGCCCGCTTGATGATCTTGTCCTCGATGTCGGTGATGTTGCGCACGTAGCTCACGCGGTAGCCGCTGGCTTTCAACCAGCGCTGCACCGTGTCAAAAGCCATCATCATCCGCGCATGGCCCACGTGGCACAGGTCGTAAATTGTCATCCCACACACATACATCCGCACGTGGCCCTGCTCGATGGGCGAAAACTCTTCCAGTTGGCGGCTTAGGGTGTTGTAAACGCGAAGGCTCATGGGGCGGGAAACTTGGGCGCACCCACCAGGCTCTGTGGTGCAAGGGCTGCCCGGTACAATTTTGCGGCTGGGCAGTATAGCCCCGAGCCTCTTTTGAAGTCTGTCCCAAAGCCTCTTTCCGAACTCCCGTCAGCTCGCCCCGCACCCTGCCCGAGCCGCGCCACCACAAACCGAGCCCAAGCCACCATGCGCCCACCTTTTGCCCTGCCCGTTCGCGCCACAAGCTTTGCGCTGGCGGCGGCGTTTTCTGCCCTGCTGCTCATCGCAGGCCCCGCGCGAGCCGATGAATATGCCGACGTGACCCGTTTGCTGCGCGCAGGCCAGGCCAACGAAGCCAACAACATGGTGGACAAGCTCTTGGCCGCCAAGCCGCGAGATCCGCAACTGCGATTCTTGAAAGGCGTGATCCAAAGCGAGCAAAACAAGGCCAACGACGCCATCGCCACCTTCACCCGCCTCACCGAAGATTTCCCTGAGCTGCCCGAGCCTTACAACAACTTGGCCGTGCTTTACGCCGCGCAAAACCAGTTCGACAAAGCCCGCGCCGCGCTCGAGATGGCGATCCGCACTAACCCCAGCTACTCCACCGCACACGAAAACTTAGGCGATGTATATGCGAAGCTGGCCAGCCAAGCCTATGCCAAGGCCTTGCAGCTCGATGCGAACAACTCCGCTGTGCAGCCCAAGCTCAATTTGATCCGCGAGCTTTTCACGCCTGGGAAATCCCCGCGCGTGGCTGCTGCGCCGCCTGCGCAAACTGCGGTGCGGCCAGGGCCTGCACCCACCCCAGCTGCGGCACCCACGCCGCCAGCGGTGGCTGCATCGCCTACGGCCCCCGTGCCACCAGCCGCCGCCGCAAAACCGCCCGCCCCCACCCCTGCTGCACCGGCCGCAGGCGGCGCGGATGTAGAAGGTGCCGTGCGCGCCTGGGCGGCTGCGTGGTCGGCCAAAGACGTGAACAAGTACCTGGCAGCCTACGGCAAAGAGTTTGATCCCCCAGGCGATGCAAGCCGCGCCAAATGGGAATCCGATCGCAAGCAGCGCATCAGCGGCAAGCGCTCCATCCAAGTGGGCATCAGCGACTTGCAAATCAGCGTGAGCGGTGACAAGGCCACGGCCCGTTTCAAGCAAGATTACAAAGCCGACTCCCTTGCGGTGCAAAGCCGCAAGGTGCTCGAGCTTGCCAAGAGCGGCAACCAGTGGGTGATCGTGCGGGAGTCTTCCGGCGGTTGAGTTTGGCCCGGGGCGGCCTTGCCAAGCCGTGGCCCCACTCTCGGGCGCTGCGTCATGCCCGCGCTGGGTAAAGCGGGCTGCGGCGCAGATGCCTCAAAGCTGTCGCACGACAGGCTGGGTGTAGCCCCAAACAAGCGCCTGCGATGGCTTGGCCCCCACATTTAACGCTTTTTCGACCCACTGTCCAGGTATTCATTAGCTTGTTTGCTACATTTTTTGAACTGCTGCATCGCAAAGCCGCGCAGTCTTCTCGGGTAGGAGACAGGCCGTGGCTTGGGCCGCGTTCGCTCGGCGCGCTCCTGATGGCGCTCGCGCTCGGCTTGGGCACGGGCTTGGGCATTGCGCCAACGGCTTCTGCGCGCACATCGGCGCTTTCAAGTGGCACTCAGCCCAACCTGCAAGCGGCAGGTGAAGCCAAAAAGAGCGCAAGCAAAAAAAAGAAAAAACGTAA
>JAAFHN010000129.1 GCA_013298415.1 Comamonadaceae bacterium | reverse complement strand
CCTTCGAAACCGCCGGAACCCCGGCGGTTTTTTTTTGCCCTTCTTCCTCCTGCAACTCCTCAACGGACCTCCACATGAGTCACAGCAACGCACCTTGGCCGACCACCGAAGCGACTTACCGACCCCGCGCTACGGCCCACGACGACCGCATGGGCGAGACCGACGACGAACGCATTGAGGAGATCACCGTGCTGCCCCCCCCAGAACATCTGGTTCGTTTCTTCCCAATCACCGGAACGGCCACAGAGCGGCTCATTGCACAAACCCGCAAGTGCATCCAAGCGATTGCACGCGGCCAGGATCAACGCTTGCTGGTGGTCATGGGGCCCTGCTCGATTCACGATCCCATGGCTGCGCTGGAGTACGCGCGAAAGCTCAAAGTACAGCGCGACCGCTTCGCGGGCACGCTAGAGATCGTGATGCGCGTCTATTTCGAGAAGCCCCGCACCACGGTGGGCTGGAAGGGCCTCATCAACGACCCCTACCTGGACGGCAGCTACCGCATCGACGAAGGCCTGCGCATCGCGCGCCAATTGCTGATCGACATCAATCGAATCGGCTTGCCAGCAGGCAGCGAGTTTCTGGACGTGATTTCACCCCAGTACATCGGCGACTTGATTTCTTGGGGCGCGATTGGTGCGCGCACCACGGAGAGCCAAGTGCACCGCGAACTTGCCAGCGGTTTGTCGGCGCCGATAGGCTTCAAAAACGGCACCGATGGCAACATCAAAATCGCCATCGACGCGATTCAAGCGGCCGCGCGGGGCCATCACTTTTTGTCGGTTCACAAAAACGGCCAAGTGGCGATTGTGCAAACGCGCGGCAACCCCGACAGCCATGTGATCCTGCGCGGCGGCAAAGGCCCCAACTACGACGAAGCCAGCGTGGCCGCGGCGTGTGAGCAACTGCGTGCTGCTGGCTTATCAGATCGCTTGATGATCGATTGCAGCCACGCCAACAGCTCAAAACAGCACCGCAAGCAAATCGAAGTGGCACGGGAGATCGGCCGCCAACGCAGAGCGCTCGGTATGGCAAGCGGCATCATGGGCGTGATGGTAGAAAGCCACTTACAGGAAGGTGCACAGAAATTTTCGCCTGGCGATGACCAAAGCCTTCTGATGCCGGGGCAGAGCATCACCGACGCGTGCATCGGTTGGGATGACAGCGTGGCCGTGCTCGAAGAACTGAGCGCCAGCGTGACTTGACCTGGTCTGAATACGACAGGCGGCAGGCTACAGTGCTGCGATGACCGCCCGGCCGATTGCCCGTACCAACCCAAGCACTGCGCCAGAGATGGCTGATGTGCGGGCGCAATGGGTGGAGCAGCGTTTGAACCAACGGCTCATGAGCCACATGGCCAACAGCTTGTGGTTCAACCCGATTTTGATGCCTGGCGTTTTGTGGCTGCTGTGGCCGCATGCGTCTCGCCAGCCGCTTTTGCTGTGGTTTGGCATTGGCGTGCTGGTTTCAGTCCTGCGGGTGTATGCGGTGTGGCGACATCGCAAATTGACGCAGGCGGGTGATTTGGCGAATGTTCAAGCGCACTTCAGCAGAGTCAAGCCCTTGTGGGTGGCCAGTGGCTTGCACTGGTCGGCGATGGCAGGTGTGTTTTTGGGCCATGTGCCCACGGCTACAGAGTTCATGCTGTGGACCGTGCTCTTGGGCATCGGGGCCGCAGCCATCAACTCTTACTCGGCCAACGCCCAGATCATGCGGCTGTATCTGACGATGCTGCTGGCATTTGCCGGCGGATGCTTGCTGCTGGCGATCTTTGGCGCGGTCCAAGTTCCGCACACCACGGTGAACTTGGTGGGCATGCTGGGTGCCTGCGTGGTCTTCTACTTTTCGTGCTTGAGCGCAGGTTTACGCAACCACACTTTCCAGCGCGAAATGCTCAATTTGCAGTTCGATAACGAGCAATTGATCGCATCCTTGGATCGACAAACTCGGCAAACGCAAGAGGCCAGTGCCTCGCGCAGCCGCTTGCTGGCAGGCGCAGCGCATGACTTGCGTCAACCCGTGCTTGCGCTCAGCTTGTACGCAGATTGGCTGCGCGGCGAGCCGGAAATGGCGCGCGAAATCTCGCCGAAGATCATGGAATCAGCTGCGGCGATCAACCGCCTGTTTGACGGCCTTTTTGACCTCGCAGAATTGGACCGTGAGGCACCCGCGCCCAACTTGCAACCGGTGGATGTAGCGGAGCTGCTGAAAAGCCTCGCGATGCAGTACGAGCCCCAAGCACGCAGTCGCTCGATCCAACTGCGCCTGCGCGTACCACAGGAAGCCATAGCGCTCAGCGATGCCGCCACACTGCGCCGCATCATGGGCAATTTGATCGACAACGCCATCAAGTACACCGATCAAGGCGGCGTGTTGGTGACCTGCCGACAGCGCGACAAGCACTGGCACTTGGCAGTCTGGGACACAGGCATCGGCATCGCGGCCGACCAGCTCGACCAGGTATTTACCGAGTTTTATCGCGTCACAGACCACCCCGGCACCCAAGACAGCTTCGGCTTGGGACTTGCCATCGTGCAGCGTCTGGCGACGCGTGTGGACGCGAGCGTGGCCGTGAAATCGAGGAAGGCCAAAGGCAGCCGTTTCGTACTGAGCCTAGCCGCTGTTCAAACCCGCGACACCGAGAGCGCCAATGGGGCTTTTGAGCCGCACCAGGGCGCCGCTGCGGCCTAACTATCGCGCAACAAAGGCCGAGGGATCAGCCAGCGGGATCAAACAGTCCAGCCGCCAGTTTTGGCTTGGTGTACAGCCTGCGTGCGGCTCTTCACGCCCATGCGTTTGAACAAACGCCAGAGGTGAACTTTCACGGTGTGCTCGGAGATGTCGAGCTTTTCCGCGATGTCGCGGTTCGAAAGACCTTGCTCCATCATCACGAGCAGTTGCTTTTGCCGTTTCGACAATTTCAGCGGTGTATCCAGCACCTCTGTTTCGGCAGCCGGCTCGTCCAAGCCGAGGAGGCCGCGCAGAGCCACCGTCATTTCGCTGGCACCAGCCTTCTTTTCGATGAAGATGTCGGCGCCAGCTTGTACCGCCGCTTCTTCAACCTCAGAGGAGGGAGAAGCCGAAATCACCGCCAACGAGGATTCAGGGTACAGCTCGCGCACACGCCGCACGCCTTCCACGCCCTGCACATCGGGCAGCTTCAAATCCAAACAAATCAGCTCTGGGGCGCCGTACAGCTTCACCGCTGCGCCTAAAGGGCCAAGGCGATCCAGCTCGATCACGCGGACTTCAGGCTTCACGCGGCGCAGCACCATGGCAATTGCGTCGCGCATCAAAGGATGGTCATCGATGACGTACAGACTCATGGGTATTTCCTCAGGAAGGCCCGACGTTTTTCTGATCAGTAGTTCAGGCCCATGGCTGATCTTACTTGTTGCATGGTGTCATCCGCTACTACTTTTGCACGCATACAGCCCGCAGCCACGATGTCTTTGACGGTATCGGGCCGCTGAACATAGGGCTGAGCGCGCTCCAGCATGGGGACTTGCTCGGCCAGCACAGCGTCAATCACGGGCTGCTTGCATTCCAAGCAACCGATGCCCGCTCGGCGGCACTCGGTTTGCACCCAGGCTTGGGTTTCGACTGAGCTATAGACCTGGTGAAAGTGCCACACCGGGCAGCGCTCGGGCTCACCAGGATCGGTGCGTTTCACCCGCGCTGGGTCGGTGGGCATGGTCTTGATTTTTTTCTGCACACTCTCTGGCGCTTCGCGCATGGCAATGCCGTTGCCGTAGCTCTTGCTCATCTTGCGGCCATCCAAGCCCAGCAATTTTTTCACGGGGCTGAGCAGCACTTCAGGCTCCACCAGCACCGTGCGACCTTTGCCCGTGGCATCGCTGATGAGCAGCGCGCGCTCTTGCTCGCTGAACTCGGTCTTCGCTTGCACAAAGCCTTGGTATTTGGCCAAGGCTTGCTCGTCGCCCGCTTCTTGAAACTTCTTCTTCAAGCTGCGCAAGTAGCGCTGGTCGTCTTTGCTCAGGCGCTCGAGTGCCGCTTGGATCAGCGCCGCATCGTTGGGGCCGCGGCCGTAGAGATCGTTGAAGCGTCGTGCAGCCTCTCGCGTCAGCTCCACATGGCTGGATTGATCCTCGCCAACCGGCACAAAGTGCGCCTTGTACATGAGGATGTCTGCCGCTTGCAAAAGCGGGTAGCCCAAGAATCCGTAGGTGCTCAGGTCTTTATCTTTGAGCTGGATTTGCTGGTCTTTGTAGGTGGGTACCCGCTCAAGCCAGCCCAAGGGCGTGCCCATGGCGAGCAGCGTGAAAAGCTCTGCATGCTGCGGCATGCGGCTTTGCAAAAAAATGGTGCACACGTTTGGGTCAAGCCCGCCCGCCAGCCAGTCAATCACCATTTCGTACACCGATTTTTCGATGATCGATCGATCTTCGTAGTGCGTGGTGAGCGCATGCCAATCTGCCACAAAGTGGTAGCTGTCGTAGTCGTGTTGCAGCTTGGCCCAGTTTTTGAGCGCGCCGTGGTAGTGGCCCAAGTGCAGCGCGCCCGTAGGCCGCATGCCGGAGAGGATTCTTTTTTTGGCTTCAGTCATCACATCAACACGGCCTTGATGGGCCACAACAAAACTTGCAACACCGCTTGCGCAACACCCATCACGGGAAACATCCAAAAGCTAGCCACCACACCCAGGAGCACCAGCGCCAACACGATGAAAAAGCCGTAGGGCTCGATGCGCGAGACCAACATGGCAGCTCGCATCGGCAGCAGCCCGACCAAAATGCGCCCGCCATCGAGCGGCGGCAGAGGAAAAAGATTGAACGCGAACATCACCAAATTCACCAGCACGCCGCCTTGGGCCATTCGCAGGAAGAATTCTTCGTCGGTGCCAGTAAAGGCCAACACGAGGCCGAACACCGCCCAGAAAAAGGCCATGATGAAGTTGGCGCCCGGCCCCGCGAAGGCCACCCAAATCATGTCGCGCTTGGGGTTGCGCAAGCGCCCAAACTGCACTGGCACGGGCTTGGCATAGCCAAACACAAACGCGCCCTTGGTGGCAACAAAGAGCAAGATGGGCATGACGATGGTGCCGATCAGGTCGATGTGCTTGATGGGGTTGAGCGTGACGCGCCCAAGCGCCCAAGCGGTGTTGTCGCCGCAGGCTTTCGCAATGTAGGCATGCGCAGCTTCATGCACCGTGATCGCCAGCAGCACCGGCAGTGCGTAGATCAGGATGGTTTGAAAGATTTGGTTGAAGTCCACCCTGGGATTGTCGCAGGTGGGTGGGCTACAAGCCCAGCCTCGCAGGATCGCCCCTGCCCTGGCGCAGCACGACGGCATCGCCATCGCTTAAGTCCACCACAGTGGTCGGCTCAGCTGGGCAAGAGCCCGCATCGACCACACCTGCGAGCTGGTGCTCGAATCGTTCGCGGATTTCTTCAGCATCGTTCAGCGGCTCGCTCTCACCGGGTGGAATCAAGGTGGTGGCCAGCAGCGGCTGACCATGCAGTTCCAGCAGGATTTGCAGCACCGGATGCTCAGGCACTCGCAGGCCAATGGTCAAGCGCTTGGGATGGCTCAAGCGGCGAGGCACTTCTTTCGTGGCAGCGAGGATGAAGGTAAACGGCCCGGGAGTGCCGAGCTTGAGGAGGCGGTATTGCGCGTTGTCCACCCTGGCCACCGTGGCCAGCTCTTTCAGATCGCGGCAGAGCAAAGTGAGGTGGTGCTTGTCGTCCACTTGGCGGATGCGGCGCAGCTCATCGGCGGCTTTTTTGTCGTCCAAGTGGCACACCAGCGCGTAGCTGGAGTCTGTCGGCACGGCCAAGATGCCGCCTTGCGCCATCAAGGCTACTGCCTGCTTGAGCAATCGCGGCTGCGGGTTTTGCGGGTGAACTTCAAAGAGCTGGGCCATGCCTGCATTTTCGGCCCAGTTCGACTCAAACCTGAGCCGCCCTCGCCCGCTTTGCACCCAGCCAAGCCGAGGCCGCCCCTCCGGCCACGATCAGCGCAATGCCCAAGCCCGTGAGCGCATCGGGCACGCGCCCAAACGCGAGCCAGCCGGCCACGACCGCGAATACCACTTGCAGGTACAAAAACGGCGCGAGCTGCGATGCGGCCGAGCGGCGAAAGGCTTGAATCAGCAGGTAGTGGCCGAGCGTGCCCCAAAACCCGATGCCCAAGAGCAGCAGCCACTGATGGGCCTGCAATGGCTGCAAAGCCCAGGGCAATGCAAACGTAGCCGCCACTGTGCCCACGAGCCCCGTGTAGAAATGCATCACGAGCGGGTCTTCCGTTTGTGCGAGTTTGCGGGTGAGAAGCTGAAAGACGGAGTAGCAGGCGAGTGAAGCCAGGGGGAACAGCAAGGCCCAGCCAAACACCGCGCCGCTGGGCCGAGCGACCACGACGGCCCCGCAAAACGAAGCCACCAGCAGCGCCCACTGCCATCGGCTCATGCGTTCGCCCAAAAAGCGCACCGCCAGCGCGCTGACCAGAAGCGGCGTGAGCATCACGATGGCGGTGAATTCAGCAATGGGCAAGTATTTCAAGCCCGAGATGCCGAGGATGGATGTGGCGGTGAGCAGCGCGCCGCGCGCGAGCTGGAATTTGGGGTGGGCCGTGGCAAGCGCCGCCTTGCCGCGCGTGGGCAAGAGCAGCACAGCCATGCTGGCCGCCTGCACCGAGTAGCGGGCAAACACGGCAAGCCACACCGATACCGCGCCAACCACGGTGGCCCCCACCGCGAACTGAGACGTGACATCCAGCGATACGAAACACAGCGAGGAGAGCACGAGAAAAATCACACCCGCCGCTTGGGATCGGGTCACGCGGTGGCCCGTTCCGTGGCCTGGGCGCGAGGCGCTTCAGTGATGCGGTCTTGGAGCAGCTCCCACACGGGGGTGAGGCCACCTTGCAGCCAAGGCAGCGTGCCCAGGTCCACGCGAGACTCCTCAGGGCTGTGGAAATCGCTGCCGCGTGAGGCTGCCAGATCAAATTCCTTGGCCATGTCGGCGTATTTCACAAAATCAGACTGGCCGTGCGAGCCGGTGACGACTTCCACGCCTTGGCCACCGTGGGCTTTGAACTCGGAAAACAGCGCGTATTCCTCGTTCGGCGTGAACTTGTAGCGCCCCGGGTGCGCGATCACGGCCAC
>JAAFHN010000228.1 GCA_013298415.1 Comamonadaceae bacterium | reverse complement strand
CGTGGTGGAATTCATCGCCCGCTACAAATCCAATGGCAAAGCAGGCCAGCTTCACGAAGTGAGCCGCTTCGTGCGCGAAGCCGGAGCTTGGCTCTACGTGGATGGCGTTCACCCGGAGCAATGATGGCAAAGCTTTTGCAAACCACCCCCATTCTGCGCAGCTTGAGCGAGCCGCTGGCACGGGCGTTCTACATCGACTATTTGGGTTTTGAGATCGTGTTTGAGCACCGCTTTGCACCGGGCATGCCGCTCTACATGGGCATAGGCCGGGGGCAGTGTGCTCTGCACATTTCAGAGCACGAGGGCGATGCGCAGCCAGGCTCAGCGCTGCGAATTGCAGTAGACGATGTGGATGCCCTGTGCGCCGAGTTGCAGGCCAAAACCTTCAGCGCACCTGCAGGTTTGAGCGCTGCGCACGCCGAGACCGATGCGCAAGTGCACGAGATGCCATGGGGCACGCGTGACATGAGCCTCGTCGACCCCTTTGGCAATCGGCTCACGTTTTGTGATGCGGTGAGCGTTTAGGCATCTCGGAGGGTCAAGCTCGCCGCTGAAACGGCGGGCGGGCCGTTTTCAGGCGCTTTTCACGCCCTTTTCCTGCGATTCACGTCGCCGCTGGTGGCGTTCGACGCAATCGGGTGGCGGTGGCAATTGATTGGCGCGAGGATTCGCTCACCAACTTCAGCCAACCCACGACAGGAGTGCCACACATGACCGCACAAGCCCTTCTCCAAATCATCGCCTTCACGCCCAAGTGGGTGTTTGCCCTGCTCGCGGGCTTGATCGCACTCGGCTTCATGCAAGCCCGCAGGCGCAAAGCCACGCTCGGCCGCTTGATGATCGCGCCTGTGGCTTTATCCATGCTCTCGCTGCAAGGCGTCATCGCAGGCTTTGGCAGCAACCCCATGGCACTCGCACTCTGGCCGCTCGCCGCCTCCGCCGTCACCTGGCTGCTCTTGCAGCGCCCAGCCCCCGCAGGCACAAGCTACGACCCAGCCACCCGCACGTTTGACATCGCAGGCAGCTGGGCTCCGATGGCGCTTTTCCTCAGCATCTTCATCGTGAAATACGCAGTAGGCGTAAGCCTCGCCATGAACCCAGCCCTCGCCCAGCAAATGGCGTTTGCCATGCCCGTGTGCTTGCTGAATGGTGCCTTCAGCGGCCTTTTCATCGCCCGCGGCTTGCGCTGGTTTGGGATGACGCGACCAGATGTGATGCACGGCATCGCCCGGGCAAGCAGCGCGGGTGCGTGAGCGCCAGCGATCTCAGCTGCCCACCGAATAAACTGCGCTCATGCCGCAAACATCCACATTCATCGATTGCATTTTTGAACGCCACGCAGCCGCGATTCTGGAGATCCTCAACGACGCGATTGCGAACAGCACGGCGCTGTACGAATACAAGCCCCGCACGATGGAGACGATGAAAAACTGGTTTGCGGCCAAAGCCTCCGGGGGATTTCCGGTGATTGGCCTGGAAAGCGAAACTGGGCAATTGCTGGGATTTGCGAGCTTTGGCACGTTTCGGGCGTTCCCAGCTTTCAAATACACGGTGGAGCATTCGGTGTACGTACACGCAGCGGCGCGGGGCAAAGGCGTGGGCGAGCAATTGCTGGGCGGCATCATTGGGCGGGCTCAAACTCATGGCGTGCATGTGCTCGTGGGCGGGATCGACGCGGCGAACGCTGCCAGCATCGCCCTGCACAAAAAGCTGGGCTTTACGCACAGCGGCACAGTCACGCAAGCGGGCTTCAAATTCGGTCGATGGCTGGATTTGGCCTTCTACCAGCTCACCCTGGCAACGCCAGATGCTCCGGTGGATGGTTGAGGGGCATTTTTGATGGAAAAGTGCACCACTGTCCTTACAAAATAAACATCTGTTGCTACACTTTTTGAAAATCTGAAAACAAAAAAAGCCGCTTCAAGAGCGGCTCTTTCACTTCAGCGTAGACTCAAGCCACGCGAAACTTCTCGATGTCGCCACCGCCAGCCTGCACAGCTTTCACCCAATCGGGCACGCGGCCACGGCCACCGGTCCACTTGTTGCCATTGCCATCGGCGTACTTGAACACTTTAGGTGATTTGCCTGATTTCACAGCAGAGACAGAGCCAAACACTTGAGAGGCTGTGAGGCCATATTCACGCACCAATTCGCGCGCTTTGGCGATTGCGCCATCACGGGCGGCATTCTTCTTGGCCTTGATTTGGGCTTCAATCGCAGCCATTTGGGCTTGCAGTTCGGCAATGGTGGGATCGCTCATGGAGATTCCTTTATTTTAGGAGAGGTCACGCGCAGCCGAGTCGGCTGCGCCTTGGATTATCACAGAATTTCTTGCAGCAAATCAATGATTTGCTTGGCCGCGATGCGCCCATGCCGTGGTGTGCCGCTCCACAAAACTGAACAATTCATACATCACCATGGCCATGATGCTGATGGTCACCAACCCGGCAAAGGCAAGCGGTAGCCGCTGCTGGCTGCCTGCGGTTTGAATCAATGCGCCGATACCAGAATCACCGGCAGTCATTTCAGCGAGCACCGTGCCCACAAAAGCAAGCGTGATGGCGATTTTGAGGGACCCAAAGAAATACGGCATGCAGCGCGGCAGCCCCACTTTCATGAGCACATCCCAGCGCTTCGCACCCAGCACACGCAACACATCTTCCAATTCCGGCTCCAATGTGGCCAGGCCTGTGGCGATGTTGACGGTGATGGGGAAAAATGAAATCAAAAACGCGGTCACGATGCCGGGCCCGAGCCCAATCCCAAACCACACCACCAAAATCGGCACGATAGCGGCTTTGGGCACGGCGTTGAAGCCCACCATGAGCGGGTAAAGCGCCGCGTAGGCCATTCGCGAAGAGCCAATCAAAAACCCCAGCAGCACGCCCACAAATATCGCCAACGCAAAGCCGAGCAAAGTGACCCAGAGTGTGCGCCAAGCGGCTTCCAACAGCGGGCCCTTGAATTCCACAAACTCCTTGGCAATTGCCCAGGGTGCGGGAAAAATGAAATCGGGCACCTTGAACAGCATCACACCGATTTGCCAGATGAGCAAGGTGAGGGCCAGCACGGCGAGTGGCGCAAAACGTTCGAAGTTTTTGGTGACTTTCATGGTGTTTGCTCCTTACTGCGCAAGCGCCGTGGCAGGTGCCGCAGCGTTCACGGGCTGCCCGACCGCTTGGCGATTTGCGCCGATGTGCCCGCGCAGCTCGTGCACGATGCCCGTGAATTCGGGGGTGTAAGTCACTTCCAAATCGCGGGGGCGGGGCAAATCAATGTCTCGCTTCACCACAAACCGCCCCGGGCTTTTGCTCATGCAATACACGGTGTCGGCCAAAAACACACTCTCGCGCAAATCGTGCGTCACCAAAATCACGTTGAAGCCCTTGGCCGCATGCAAATCGCGCAACGCGCACCACAGCTCCTCGCGGGTGAATGCATCGAGCGCACCAAAAGGCTCATCGAGCAGCAGCAATTTCGGCTCGTGGATCAACGCGCGGCAAATGCTTGCGCGCTGTTGCATGCCGCCAGAAAGCTCCCAGGGGAATTTGTCTTCATAGCCCGCCAAACCCACGCTTTTGAGCAAATCTCGGGCGCGAGCTTCGTATTCGGCGCGCTTGGCTTTGTAATTGCTGCGGTAGGGCTCCACGATTTCGAGTGGCAAGAGCACGTTGTTCACCGTGGTGCGCCAAGGCAACAAGCTCGGCGCTTGAAAGGCCATGCCGCTGATCTTCAGCGGGCCAGTCACAGCCTCGCCCCCGATCCGGATGCTGCCTTTGCTGGGCATGCGCAGGCCGGTGGCCAGCTTCATGAAGGTGGATTTGCCGCAGCCCGACGGCCCCACGATGGCAATGAATTCGCCCTGCCCGACTTTCAGCGTGATGTCTTCCACCGCAAACTGATTCGCCGCGAGGAGTTCTTCGTTGTAAGCGAGCCAAACCTGGTTGAAGTCAACAAATGCAGTCATGGGGGTCTCTGGGGAGGGGATAGGGGCAGGGGCAGTTTTGTATACAGCGCAGTCACGCCCAAAAAAGGGCACTGTCGTGCCCTCTTTTGGTGCGCCACTCAGATCATCACTTCTTCGGCGGCAGCACGTCCAGCTCTTTGGCGCTCGGCAAGAAGCTGCCATTCCACACGGCATCGGGGTTAACCCGGCCTTTGGTGTTGAAGGCATCTGACACTTGGCTGGCCATGAGGCTGAGGCGTGGGCCTTTGAGCTGGCCAAAGCCTTCTGCGCGGGCGTCGGGGCTGGCGATCACGGAGTTGATGGCCAGCTTCAAGCGGCGGGCTTCGAGCTCGGTGTTGATGATGCCGTCGCGGGCCTTGATGTACTGGATCGCGTCATCGGGTTTGGCCATCACTTCTTTGGCACCCTTTGCAAAGCCCTTCAGAAAGCCGCGCACGGCTTCTGGGTTTTCTTTGATGAGCTTCGGGCTGGCGATGATCACGTTGCCGTAGAGCTTCACGCCGTTGTCCGCATAGGGGAACATCACGATGTCTTCGGCCTTCACACCACGGGCTTCCAGGTTCAGAAAGCTCGTAAACGAGAAACCCGTGATGGCATCCACATCGCCCTTAGCGAGCATGGTTTCGCGCAGGGGCGGATCCATCGTCACCCAAGTGAAGTTACCGACGCCGTTGGCTTTGGAAAAGATCGGAAAAGCGCGGCGGCCTGCATCAAAAACAGGAGCGCCCAGCTTTTTGCCGCTCAGGTCTGCGGGCTTGGTGATGTTGTTTTTCTTCAGCGTCAACACGGCTGCGGGGGTGTTGTTGTAGACCACCATCACGGCCACAGGCTTGTTGGGCGCATCGGGGTTGTTGGCGTGGAATTCCATGAGGGCTGCCAAATCGGCAAAGCCCATGTCGTAAGCGCCAGTTGCCACGCGCTGCACCGCAGCGCCTGAGCCCGTGCCTGCGTCCAGCGTCACGTCCAGCTTTTGCTCTTTGAAGTAGCCCTTGGCAATGGGCTGGAGGAATAAAGCGGATGGGCCTTCAAAGCGCCAATCGAGCTGGAATTTGATGGGGGTTTGGGCCAGCGCACTGCCCGCCGCGCACACCGCGAAAGCTGCCGCGGCTGCGGCTTTGAAGAGTTGACGTTTGATCATGGTGAGGAGAACGCAGGGTTAGGAAAAAGGGGGATAGAGGAGGCGAAAGCGGGCAAACCCACGATTGTTGCGCCCCCGGCGGGGCGAAACAAGGGGGTGAACCGGGTTGCGGATCAGGGATTACGCCA
>JAAFHN010000311.1 GCA_013298415.1 Comamonadaceae bacterium | reverse complement strand
ACCTGCTTGATGAGGTAGATGCGGCCACGCGGGCCATCGAGCTCGTCGCCCAGCAGTTGGTAGGTAGGGCAAGTGGCGGTGCAAAAGCCGCAATGCACGCATTTGCGCAGGATGGATTGAGCTTCCTGCGCATCGCTGCGGTCGGCGAATTGGGGGGCGAGTTCGGTGTGCATGGGTGTTCTGGGGGCTGGGGATCGGGGGCTAGGGGCTGGGGAACAGCCTGGAGGTGTCGAACACGCCGTGGGGATCGAATTGGTGCTGGATGCGCTGCTGCAGGGCTTGGTTTTCGGTGTTTTTGATGCCGAATTGCCGCTCTGTCTTGGTTTCCACATCATTCGACGCTATGAATATCGAAGCATGGCCTTGGGCCTGGCTGGCACGCTCTGCAAGGGCTTTCGCCTCAGTCGCGAGGCCCCAAGCCCAGCGTTGGCCGCCGTGCCATTCGATGGCTTGGGCGGGGCCGGGAATCTCTGGCGCGGTTTGCGGCAGGCTCAGGCGCATCAGCGCATGCTCGGGCGAGGGTGGTGTGAAGAACGCTGCGGCTTGATCTCGCCAGCTTTGCCAAAACGCGGCAGCGTCCGCAATCCGCTCGCCGCCCAGCTTGGCGTAAGCGGCCTCCACCGCCGCCACGGCCCCGCGCACGCGCAGATGCAGCACGCCATTCAGCCAGAGCGACGCATTGAGCGGCAAGGGCTGGCCGCCCCAGCGGTTAAGAGCATCGAGTGCGGCTTGCTGCGACATCTCAAAGCGCAGCGTGGCCTCAGCCGGGGCCACGGGCAGCACTTTCAGCGACAGCTCGCCAATCACGCCAAGTGCGCCCCAAGAGCCGCACATCAGGCGGCTCATGTCGTAGCCGGCCACGTTTTTCATCACTTGGCCGCCGAATTTGAGCCATTTGCCTTTGCCGTTGATGATCTGCACGCCCAGCACGAAATCTCGCGCCGCGCCAGCGCTTGCCCGCGCTGGGCCGCTCATGCCACTGGCGACGGCTCCTCCCAAGGTGCAAGCAGCGCTAAACCTCGGCGGCTCCCAAGCAAGCGACTGGCCCTGTTCCGCCAAAGCCGCCTCAATCTCAGCCAGCGGCGTGCCTGCCCAGGCTGTGATCACCAGCTCGCTGGGTTCGTAGGCCGTGATGCCACTCAACGCCGCTGCGTGCAGCAGTTCCACATCAGACGCGTCGCCGCCGCCCCAAAAGGCTTTCGTGCCCCCGCCCAGCACGCGCAGTGGCTTGCGCTTTTCGCGCGGCTCAGCGGCCAGCGCCTCGATCCGCGCCATCCAATCGCGGGCTTGTGAAGGAATTTGCATGGCTTGGATCGTAGGCCGAACGCGCCGCCACAGCCATGAGCGTTTTTACACAGATGCGTGCAGGGCCTTCACGCTGGCTTCACCTGGCCGCGCCGTGCGCAACGCGCCGTCCCCATAATCGCGCCCATGCTGCGATCGCGTCACACCCTGCGCCAAGTTCTGTTTGCTTCCGTACTCGTTTGTGCCTTTGCCGGGCCACCGCATGCAGCTGCGCAAACCTTCGACTTGCCGCCGATTGACAAAATCGTCAATTACCAGCCCAAATTGCCCTTGCAGGTGTTCACGGCAGATGGCGTGGAGATCGCGCAATTTGGCAGCGAAAGGCGCGAGTACCTGCCACTTGCGCGCATGCCAAAGCTGATGCAGCAGGCGGTTTTGGCGGTGGAAGATGCGCGCTTTCGCGAACACGCGGGCATCGATTTCAAGGGCATGGCCCGCGCTGCGCTGGCACCGCTCTTGGGCAACCGCATGCACGGAGCCAGCACGATCACGCAGCAGCTCGTGCGCACCATGCTGCTTTCCCGCGAATTCAGCGTGGAGCGCAAAACCAAAGAAATCTTGCTCGCACTCAAAGTAGAGCAAGCCATCTCCAAAGACCGGATCTTGGAGATTTACATGAACGAGATCTACCTCGGCAACCGCTCGTATGGCTTTGCCGCCGCAAGCCAGGCTTACTACGGCAAGCCGCTTGACAAACTCAGCATTGCCGAAGCCGCCATGCTGGCTGGCCTTCCGCAAAACCCGCACTACGCCAACCCGGTGGCCAATTTGCCGCGCGCAACCCGCAGGCAACACACCGTGCTCGACCGCATGCAGGCCACGGGCGCCATCACTCAAGCGCAGCTAGCCCAGGCCAAGGCCGAAAAGCTGGACATCAAAGCGCCTGGCCTGCGCAGCCTGACCGCAGGGCATGTGGCTGAAATGGCCCGCCGCGCCGTGGTCGAGCGCTTTGGCACCGAGGCCTACTCGGCTGGCATCCGCGTCACCACCTCACTGCGCAGCACCGAGCAGCGCGCGGCCCACGATGCCGTGCAGCGCGCCGTGCTTGCCTACGACCGCCGCAACCCCTGGCGCGGGCCGGAGGCCAACGAAGCCTTGCCAAGCGCCACAGGCCCAGAGCTTGAAAAAGCCGCCGCCGCAGCGCTCAAAGACCACAAAGACGATGACTTGCTGCGCCTAGGCATCGTGACCGCCATCACATCCAAGGCCGTGCAAGTGCAGCTTGCAGGAGGCGAGGCGATCAGCGTGAGCGGTGAGGGTTTGAGCTGGGCTAAAACAGCGTTGGCAGCCTCTGCCAAAGCGCCTGTCAAGCTGCAACGCGGCAGCGTGATCCGCTTGGTGAAGGGCGAGACCGGGGCCTGGGCCATCTCGCAGTGGCCGCAAGCCGAAAGCGCCTTCGTGGCCATCGACACCCGCACGGGCCGCGTGCGAGCACTTGTGGGCTCATTCGACTTTTCCAAGCAGCCCTTCAACCATGCCACCCAAGCCCAGCGCCAGCCTGGCAGCGCGTTCAAGCCATTTTTGGTGAGTGCCGCCTTAGAAGAGCGCGTGATGCCCGCAACCGTGGTGGACGATTTGCCGTTCACGGCTGCCAATGGCTGGAGCCCCAGCAACAGCAACGGCCAGTTTGCAGGCCCGATGACGCTGCGCGAAGGTTTGGCCAAATCCAGCAATTTGGTGAGCGTGCGCACCCTGCAACACACCACGCCCAACCGCGCCCGAGAGTGGAGCGCGCGCTTTGGCTTTGATGCCGCCAAGCAGCCCGACAACTTGACCCTCGCACTCGGCACCGGCAGCGCATCGCCGCTGCAAATGGCGCGGGGCTACGCCGTGTTTGCCAACGGGGGCTGGCGTGTGAACTCCATCGTGATCGAAAAAATCACCGATGCCCAAGGCCGCACGATTTTTGAAGCGCCTGCACAAGAAGCTTTTTCCGACGACAACCGAGCCATCCCCGAGCGCAACGCCTGGGTGATGAGCAGCTTGCTCAACGACGTGACCCGCTCGGGCACCGCAGCCCGTGCGCAAAGCTTGCTGAAACGCAGCGACGTGTACGGCAAAACCGGCACCACCGACGATGCCGTGGACAACTGGTTTGGCGGCTACCACCCGAGCATTGCGGCTGTGGCGTGGATGGGCCACAGCCAGCCCAAACCCATGGGCGACCGGGAAAGCGGCTCCCGGCTTGCGTTGCCGATCTGGATCGACTTCATGCAAACCGTGCTCAAAGGCCTGCCCGTGCAGCCCTTGGGCGATGCACCACCCGGCCTCGCGCAAATCGATGGCGACTGGCGCTACAGCGAATGGGCCAATGGCAATTGGGTGGCGCGGATTTCGGCTGAGTCCGGCGTGCAGTACGCAGTGCCCGTCCCAGTCAGCACCGCCCCTGCCACCCCGGCACCGTCAAGCAGCGAACCCACCCCCACGCAAACCCCGCCACCGCCCTCGCCCGTGCCCACACCCCCGCAATGAGGGGGTGGCGCTGGCTGTGCGTTGGGGTGAAACTGCGCAGATTCCGCACACAACTGGCCACAACTGTTGCATCTCGGCGTCTGCGGGCGCTGGGCGTGGCGCGTTGTATGAGGGTGGCCGATCTTGGCCGATCTGATGTTTGAGGAGCTTCCATGTTCAACACCCGCAGCCTTTGCCTGAGCGTGATTTGTTTTGCAGCTGCTCAGGCCTTTGCGCAAGCGCCAACGGCCCAGCCCGCACCTGTTGCCGCACCCGCTGCCGCACCCGTTACCACCCCCGCGCCTGCGGCCTTCGCGCCCGCCCTTGCTCCGGCGGTGGCACCCAGCGCGGCCATCGTGAGCAGCGCAGCGGCCCGGCCAGCTTCGGCATTGGCAGTGGCGGCTTCTGGCGCGAGG
>JAAFHN010000472.1 GCA_013298415.1 Comamonadaceae bacterium | reverse complement strand
TGGCGAAGGTTTGGACAGCGGCAAACACTCCGCCAGCTTGCAGCGCGGCCTGCCCGGCGTGCTGCACGGCAACCGCACCTATGTGCTGCAAGACGAACACGGCCAAATCATCGAAACCCACTCCGTGAGCGCCGGGCTGGACTACCCTGGCGTGGGCCCCGAGCACGCGTTTTTGAAAGACATCGGCCGAGCCGAATACGTGGGCATCACCGATCAAGAAGCACTCGACGCCTTCCACCGCCTGTGCCGCACCGAAGGCATCATCCCGGCTCTTGAGTCCAGCCACGCGGTGGCCTATGCGATGAAGCTCGCGCCCACGATGCGGGCAGATCAATCCATCCTCGTGAACCTGAGCGGGCGCGGCGACAAAGACATCGGCACGGTCGCCGATTTGAGCGGCGCAGACTTTTACTGCCGCCCCTCCTGTCGCGGGCAGACGGTGAAAGGCCAGTACGACACCGGTCGCGACACGGGTCGCGACACGACGGCCGAGGGCTCGATCGCCACTATCACTTCAGTAGCAACAAACTGAACAAGTACTAGGACAGTGGAGCAATATCTCTTGAAAAACCGCATCCAAACCCGTTTTGAGGCCCTCAAAGCGGCAAACCGCAAGGCCCTCATCCCCTATGTGACTGCAGGCTACCCCGAGCGGGCCACCACCGCGCCGCTGATGCATGCCATGGTGGCAGCAGGCGCAGACGTGATCGAGCTGGGCGTGCCGTTTTCCGACCCCAGCGCTGATGGCCCCGTGATCCAGCGCGCCAACGAAATCGCGCTCGCGGCGGGCATCTCACTCGCCGGGGTGTTGGAGATGGTCGCCGAATTTCGCCAAAAGGACAGCACCACGCCCGTGGTGCTCATGGGTTACGCCAACCCCATCGAACGGCACGACATCAAACACGGCCCCGGCAGTTTCATCCAAACAGCGCACCAAGCAGGCGTGGACGGCCTCTTGGTGGTGGACTACCCGCCCGAAGAGTGCGTGGATTTCGCCGCCCAACTCCGCGCCAAAGGCATGGACTTGATCTTTTTGCTCGCGCCCACCAGCACCCAGCGCCGCATGCAAGACGTGGCCCGAGTTGCCAGCGGCTACGTCTACTACGTGAGCTTGAAAGGCGTGACCGGCGCTGCGGCGGTGAACGCCGAAGAGGTTGCAGCCGCCCTGCCCGCAATCCGCGAGCATGTCCACATCCCCGTCGGCGTGGGGTTTGGCATCCGCGACGCAGCGAGTGCCAAAGCAGTTGGCGCAGTGGCCGATGCCGTCGTGATCGGCAGCAAAATCATCCAATTGCTCGAATCTGCACCCAATTCCGAGGCCGGCACCCAGGCAGTTGCGGCATTCTTGAGCGAAGTGCGCAGCGCAATGGATTGACTCCAGGCAGGAGTCGTCTGTGAATCCCACGCAGCGCCCAACCCTGTTGTACTCGCATAAATCCTGACCCGTGACCCGGGGGCGGCAAGCTCAACATGGCCCAGTGGCGCGAGCATGCGCTCGCCTTAGCCGGAGCCATGGGCGGCAAGCCTATGGCGTCAGGCGCGCCATCTTCAGCGGCGTAGATAGCGCGAAAGCTCCAGGCCAGACACGTCGAGGCTCGGGCTGCGCCCAGCCAGCTGATCGGCCAAAACCCTTGCACCGCCGCATGAAAGCGCCCAGCCGCTCGAGCCGTGTCCGGTGTTGATCCACACGTTTGGGGTGCCTGTGCTGCCAATCACGGGCGGGCCTTCTGGCAGCATGGGGCGGCCGCCTTTCCACACCTGAGCGTGCTGGGTTTGCGCAGCGCCGGGAAACCAATCGTTCAGCACCTTGTAGAGCGTGTCCAAAGCGGGCTTTGACATCGCATCCGCAGCGCCGCCGAGCTCGGCACTGCCGGCCGCGCGCACACGCAAGCCCAGGCGCGAAATCGCCACTTTGTAGCGCTCGTCCATCACCGCGCTGCGGGGGGCGTGCAAATGCTCTTTGATCGGCGCGCTGATGGAGTAACCCCACACCGGCACCAGCGGCAAATTCACGCCCATCGGTTTGAGCAACTCAGCGCTGCCCACACCCGCGCAGATCACAACCGCGTCGCCTACCCAACTCTCAGGCGCAACATCCAGCGAGGAGTGCGGCCCTTCCAACGCGGCGCAATGCAAGCGCACGCCCTTGGCTGCGCTTTCTACGCGCTTGACTTGCACGCGGTGCAGCCACTGCACGCCCATTGCTCGGCTTGTGTCTCGCAACTGTTGGGCAAACTGGCGGCAGTTGCCGACTTCATCGTCTGGCAAGTGCAGGCCGCCGAAAAGCGGTGTGTCAGGGTTGAGGGCTGGCTCAATGGCCCGGGTTTGATCGGCATCAAGCTGCTGCACCTTCACGCCCAGCTCGTGCAACACCGCGAGGCCCGGCGCCATGAGTTGCTGCTCATGGCGGCTGCGCAGCAGCACGGTGTAGCCGTCCGCGCGATCAATTTGCAGACCCTGCACTTCGATGATTTGGCGCATTCGCTCCTTGCTGTACAGCGCCAATTGCTGCATGCGCTTTCGATTTGCGGCATAGAGCTGGGGCTTGCAAGCGCCCCACCAGCGCGTGGCCCAGGCCAGCTCGGTAGGTGAAAGCGGCAGCTTCACTCGCACGGGCGAGTGAGCCGCGAAAAGCGCTTTGATCACCTTGCCGCGCATGCCGGGTGCTGCCCAGGGCGTCACATAGCCAGGTGCCACCACGCCTGCATTGGCAAAGCTTGCGCCTTCGGCCACGCTGCCAAAAGCATCGAGCACCGTGACTTCGTGGCCGTCGCTCGCAAGCTCGTAGGCGGTGGTCACGCCCACGATGCCCGCACCGATCACAGCGATCTTCATGGGCGCGAAATGCCGACCGATGCACGGAAGTCGGCCTGGAAGTGCTTGGAAATCGGATTCTGAAGAAAAATCAACACGCTGTCCTAGTACTTATTACACTTAGTGCTATCAATTATGTAGCAAATGC
>JAAFHN010000191.1 GCA_013298415.1 Comamonadaceae bacterium | reverse complement strand
AGCCGAAGCTGGCGCAGCGGCTGAAGGCGAAGCGGCACCTGCGGCCACCGTACCAACCCCAACACCAGCCCCGGCTCCTGCGCCCATCAAGCCAGTTGTGGCCCGCCGTGGCGACGACCGGCCTGGCGTCAAGCCCGCAGGCGGCGGCGCTCGGGAGGGCTTTGGCACAGGTGACAGCCGCGACTCCCGGGATGGCCGACGAGGCCCGCCCGACCGCCGTGGCGCGCCAGATCGACGCGACGCACCGCGTGGCCCCGGTGGCCCTGGAGGCCCAGGTGCGGACCGCCCCAATGAGCGGCGCGACGGCCGCCCCGGGGAACGCTTTGGTGACCGGCCCGCAGGTCGCTTCGGTGATCGCCCGGGTGACCGTTTCGGTGACCGCTCCAATGACCGATTCGGCGACCGCTTCGGTGACCGCCCCGATTTCGCACCGCGTTTGGGCGATGCGGCCTTTCGCGCCCAGCGCGATGCCATGGAGGCCGCGCAAGCGCAATTGCGCAAGCTCTCTGCCACAGCGCACGGCGAGGCCATCACCGGCTTGCTGCACGCCTGGGAAACACGCGATCCCGCCAGCTTGCCCAATGTGCAAACCCTGGGCAAAACCGTGTCAAACGCCACGCGTGCCCAATGGGAAAAGGGCATTGGACAGGCTGCGGGTGCAGCGAAGTCCGACTTGCTGCTGCGCTTGGAAATTGCAGCCGAAGTGCCCACGCCCGCCGCACAGCTGAGCGAGCGGCGAGCGATGCAGTTGCAACTGCTCACCCAGCGCCACGCCGAGCCACCCGCAAAAACCTGGAGCGCCGATGTGGCGGCCGTGCTGGCCACACCCTACGACGCAAACCAAGCCCAGCGCTTGCGCAGCGTGCTCAAAGCGCTGATGAAGTGATCGAATGAGCCTGTGGACGGAGATTTGACGTCAAATCAAAGCTCTGTCCAGGTTCTTGCTTGATGTTTTGCTACACAAAACGTAGTGATTTAACGCCAGCGCCAAGCCTGGAAGTAGGCGTCGTAGAGATCGATCAGGCTGGGGCACTCGGTGGCTAGGGCTTTGGGGTTGCTGAAGTACGCCTCTGCCGTGACTGCAAAAAACTCTTCAGGCGCGGTGGCGGCGTAGGCGTCCAGCCAGGGCATGTCGGCGCCAAAGCGTTCGGCCATGGAAAGCCGCTCGCAAAAGGCATCGTATTCCGACTGCATGGTTCGCTGCCAGTGGCCGTAAGCTGATTTGGCGTTGGAATTCAGGCCAGAGCCGCCCATGCCGGTTGCCCAAAAACCCGCAGGGAGCAAAGGCACGCCATTGGCGTTGCCGTTCTTCATGTCCAGCACATGGGCGAACTCATGGATCACGAGGTTGTGGCCCTGAGCGCTGAGCCGAGGCGTCTCGGCTACATCTTGCCAGCTCAGCGTGAGCGGGCCGCCTTCCATGGCTTCACCCGAAATCGCCTCGCGCCAGTGGTGTTCCACGCCTGCGCCATCGGTGGTTTTGCGGCTGGCCAGCATGCCAGCGGGATGGAGCACGATGCCTTTAGAGCCTTCGTAGAGCTTCACCACTTGGTAGGCGCGTGAAGGCGATACCGCCTCGTCGCGCAGGCTCATGCCCAGCAGCACGAGCGCGGCTTGCGCGGCGATGGCAAGCGCCATGTCGTCGCGAAACACGAGTGGCTCCACCGTGCTGAACTCTTTGTGATGCAAGAGCAGCGCCGTGAGCTCGCGCAGCCGCGGGTGTGCCGGCAGCACGGGGTAGTGCGCGCGCAGGCGCTGCCACTGCGCGTCGCTGGGCCAATGCTTAGCGATGCGGCGCTTTGAGAGCGCGTGATGGATGTGGGAAGCGAGGGCGGCGATCAAAACAGGGATTTTCCTGTTTCAAAAGCTGGGGTCTGAAGCGCGGGAAACAAGCCCTGGCCGACAGTGCGCCGACGGCGAGCCGATCTGACCGAATCCCGGAGGCTTAGAGATCCACCCGATCTACCGCCCAAGAGCGTTGCGGCGTCACGCGCAAGCGAAGCGCTTGTGCCCGCACGCCTGTGCCTGCGCCGCTGGCATCGTGCAGCGGCGTCCAATCGAGCGTCACATGGCGCTGTAGGGGCAGACCAGCGTGTTGTGAGCTGTGGCTTTTGCCTTCGTGGGTGTGGCCATGGATCACGGTGCTGCAGCGTGCAACTTCTGCCGCTTTGGCCACCACAGCAGGGTTCACATCCGCGTAATTTTTGCTTCTGGCTTGCGCGGCTTGGCTTTGGGCCCGCATGTCTGCAGCGAGGCGCTTGCGCTCTTGCAGGGTTTTTGACAAGAAATCGCTTTGCCAAGCTGTGCTTCGCACCTTGCTGCGCAACTGCATGTAGCCGGTATCGTCGGTGCACCAGGCATCGCCGTGGCTCAGCAGCACGCGCTGCGAAGGCGTATCGCCAAGCGCCAGCACGCAGGGGTCTGCAAGGCGCTGCGCACTGCAAGCCGCAAGCGCTGCATCGCCCATCAGAAAATCGCGGTTGCCGGGTGCGAAGTACAAGCTCAGGCGTTCAGAGGCAAAGCGCAAGCTGCGGATCACGCGGTCTTCAAAGCCCAGGCCTTCGTGGCGATTGGGCAGCGCGCCCAAGATGCTGAGCACATCGTCGCCCACCCAAGCCTCAAACAAGTCACCCAGGATCAACAGGGCTTGCGCAGGCGTGGTTTCCAAATAGCGCCGCCACGCCAAAAAGCTCGCTGGCTCGTGCCCATCCAGGTGGATGTCTGAGATCACATCCACCACTTTCCAGTGCGAAGGCACGGGCAGCAGACTCAAACCGTGCGCGTTGTCTGGCTGCGTGGTTTGAGGAGGATCCAGTTCTCTGTGCAAGTCGCTCGACATGGCGGGCTTTCCGTGGGCGTGCAAACTGCGCACGGCGTGCTGGCGCGGGTTAGCGCCAGCCAAAACGTTTGGGCTGAGAACTGCGAGCCCAAACGCGTAGGCGCAATTTTACACAGCGACTGCTTTTTCCACCACCACGTCTTCCATGGGCACGTCTTGGTGGCCGCCTTTGGAGCCGGTGCGCACTTTCACGATGGCATCCACCACCTCGGTGCCAGCCACAACCTTGCCGAAAACGGCATAGCCCCAGCCTTGGGCGGTGGGCGATTTGAAGTTCAGGAAGTCGTTGTCCACCACGTTGATGAAGAACTGCGCGCTTGCTGAATGTGGATCGCTGGTGCGGGCCATGGCAAGCGTGTAAACGTTGTTCTTCAGGCCGTTGTCGGCCTCGTTGGTGATCGTGGCATCGGTGGGCTTTTGTTTCATGCCCGGCTCAAAGCCACCGCCTTGCACCATGAAGCCTTTGATCACGCGGTGAAAAATCGTGCCGTTGTAGTGGCCTTTGTTCACATAGCTCAAAAAATTCGCGGCGGATTTGGGCGCTTTCACGGTGTCAAGCTCGATGGTGATGACGCCGTGGCCTTTGATGTGGAATTCGACTTTGCTCATGCTTATTTCTCCAGAATGGCTTTGGTGATGACAACAGGTGTTGTGGGTACGTTTTGGTGCGGGCCATTGTTGCCCGTGGGCACGGTCTTGATTTTTTCAACCACGTCCATGCCAGCAATCACTTTGCCGAACACGGTGTAGCCCGCAGTGGCTTGCAGGGCTTGGGCACGGGGTGCCGTGACGGGCTGGCCCCGGAAATTGAAGCTCACCGGGTCGCCGTCGGGCAACAGAGTTGGGTCAAGGAAGGCGTTGTCCACCGTGTTGATGAAAAACTGCGCGGTGCCGGAATTCGGGTCGTTCGTGCGGGCCATTGCCACCGTGTACTTGTCGTTTTTCAGGCCTTTTGCCAAAGACTCACGGCCCTCGTGAACGACCGGTGGCCGTGTTTTGCGCTCGGTCATCGCGGCATCAAAGCCGCCGCCTTGGATCATGAAGCCGGGGATCACGCGGTGAAAAACTGTGCCGTCGTAGTGCTTGTCTTTCACGTACTGCACGATGTTGGCAACAGTCTTGGGCGCGGCGGCGGCGTCCAGCTCCATCGTGATGTTGCCCATGCTGGTTTGCAGGGTCACGCGCGGATTGGCGCTGGCGGCCTGTGTTGCTTTGGCGGCTGCACTGGCGGGGGCTGATGCGGCCTTTTGCTGCGCAAACGCAGCCGAGTGGCCCAGGGCGGCCACGGCGATTGTGCAGAGGATGTGTGCGCCCAAGGCGCGGCGGGTGGTGTGATGGTTCATTGCAAAGCTCCTTCAAAAGCGATTTTCCACTGGTTTGCGGTCTTCACCCAGTACTGGCGAATGGTTTGCGGTGCACGGGCATTGGGCCCCACGCGAGCTTCGGTGAAGGTGAGCACCATGGCTTCCACGGGTTGCTGGGCGCCTGGGGCGTCTTTCCACCAAATCATGCTCAAGTCGCGCGCTTCGAGGGCCAGGCCGATTTGGGCGCGGATTTGCGCTTCCTGGCCGGGATACCACTCGCGCAGTGTTTTTTCATACGAGCGGAAATCGGGGGCATAGGTGCCCAGCCAATCGCTCACGCGCCCCTGCGCTTTGGCCCCGCTCCAGGCTCCAAACGCCGCCATGAACGCCGCTCGCTCCGCTTGCAAGGCGGCGGGCGCGGCCCAGTTCAGGCTCTGGGCCACCACGATGGGTGTGTTGCGCAGTTCGACGGCGTTCAAAATCCGCAAAAAATCGGAATTCGTGACCACCACGCAGCCGTCTGTTGCCTGCGGTGCCCGGGAAAACTGCGCTTGCGGCGTGCCATGCAGCCAAATGCCGCTGCCGCTTTTGCCGCGCCGCGTGTCGAGCGGATTGGGGTAGTTCAGCGTGATGGCGCCTGCGCCATACAAGTCTTTCAGGGTGCTCGGGTTGAGGCTGCTGTTCAAGAAATACACGCCGAGCGGTGTGCGCAAATCGCCCTCGGCAAACTTTTCCACGCCCGCTTTGCCCACGCTCACGTAGTAGTCGCCGACCAAGCGAAGGCCCTGCGGCGTGTTCTCCAGCAGGTACAGGCGAGAGCGCGACACATCCACGGCGATGGCATGCCGATTGCGGGCGGAAAGGCCGATGAAGGCGCTTGGGATCGTGCCCTCCGGCGGGCGCTCGGTGAGCGCTTGGATGCGTTTTCGCGATTCTTCGCGCAGATCCGCGAGCTGCGGCGCGGCCAGGCGGGCGGTGGTATCCGGCACTTCGCCCAGCTTGCTGATGCTGCGCGAGCGCGAGCTGAGCAAATCGCCGTAGATCAAGTGCGCGAGTTGGAAATTGGGGTGGTCTCGCACCAGGCTTTCGGCAAGCTGCAAGGCGGCCAAGGTTTTGCCACGGCCGATGTGTTGGTAGATCTCGATCAAGCGGGCCTCTGCTACGCCAGCTTGCTGCGCGCTGGCGGGAATGCCCCTGCTTCGTGGTTTTGCGTCAGCGTTTGCAAGCGCAGGGCTGCTTGCGGAAATCGCCACGGCTGCGCCACCTGCGGCAGCGGCGGCCGCTGCTGCTGCTGCCGCTTTGCGCTTTTTGCTGCGCTTGGTTGCGGTCGTCTGGGTGCGGCTTTCTGAGCGGCTCGCCTCCGATTTGCGTTTTTTCTTTTTTTTGCTTGCGCTCTTTTTGGCTTCACCTGCCGCTTGCAGGTTGGGCTGAGTGCCACTTGAAAGCGCTGATGTGCGCGCAGAAGCCGTTACCGGAATGCTCAAGCCCGTGCTCAAGCCAAGCGCGAGCGCCATCAGGAGCGCGCCGAGCGAACGCGGCCCAAGCCACGGCCTGCCTCCCACCCGAGAAGACTGCGCGGCGCTGCGGTGCATCAGTTCAAAAAATGTAGCAAACAAGCTAATGAATACCTGGACAGTGGGGCGAAAAAGCGTTAAAAGTGGGGGCTAAGCGATCGCA
>JAAFHN010000635.1 GCA_013298415.1 Comamonadaceae bacterium | reverse complement strand
AGCGCTCAAGGTGCTCGCCCACCCCACGGTCGCCTCCAAGCGCCTTCTCATCACCATTGGCGACCGCACCGTGGGCGGCTCGACGCACCGCGACCAAATGGTCGGCCCCTGGCAAGTGCCGGTGGCCGATTGCGCCGTGACCTTGGCAGATTTTTCAGGCTTTGCAGGCGAGGCCATGAGCATGGGCGAACGCACGCCGCTGGCCCTCGCCAACGCGGGAGCCAGCGCGCGCATGACGGTGGCTGAAGCCATCACCAATTTGCTTGCTGCACCGATTGAGCTGAAGCGCGTGAAGCTGAGTGCAAACTGGATGGCCGCGTGTGGCGCGCCGGGCGAAGACGCGGCGCTCTACGAAGCCGTGAAAGCCGTGGGCATGGCGCTTTGCCCCGCGCTCGGCATTGGCATTCCTGTGGGCAAAGACAGCTTGTCGATGCGATCCCGCTGGGCCGAACGCAACGATTTGGGCACCGAGCAAAAAGCCGTCACCTCCCCCGTGAGCCTGATCGTGAGCGCCTTTGCCAGCATCGCAGATGTGCGCGGCACGCTCACGCCCCAGCTGAACGCCGCTGAAGACACGAGCCTCATCTTGATCGACCTCGGGCGCGGCAAAAAGCGCATGGGCGGCAGCATCTTGGCGCAATCGCTGGATCAGTTCGGCGACAGCGTGCCCGATCTCGCCAAGCCGCAAGACTTGGTGAACTTGGTTGCCGGCGTGAATGCGCTGCGTGAGAAAGGCTTGGCCCTCGCCTACCACGACAAATCCGACGGCGGCCTCTTCACAGCAGTCTGCGAAATGGCCTTTGCAGGCCGCGTGGGCGTGGCGATCAATGTGGACACGCTGCTGATCGATGGCGATGGCATTTCAGACAGCCGCATGGACATGGGCGATGCCAAAAACTGGGCCACTCACATGAGCGTGCAGCGCGAGCTGGCCACCCTCGAAGCGCTTTTCAACGAAGAGCTGGGCGCAGTAGTGCAAATCCGCACCGATCAGCGCGCAGACGTGATGGCGATCCTGCGCGAACACGGCTTGAGCGGCTTGACGCACTTCATCGGCAAAACCCGCCCTGCCAGCAGCGTGGCCGAGCACGGCAAGGGTGCCATCAGCGTGTGGCGCGATGCCAAAGAACAGTTCAGCGCCAAGCTCGAAGATTTGCTGACCGTGTGGGACGGCGTGAGCTGGAAAATCGCGCAGCAACGCGACAACCCCGCCTGCGCAGACTCAGAGCACGCTGCCGTTGCCGATGCAGCCGATCCAGGCCTGTCGGTGGTGCTTCCAGAGGCGGTTTTGAAGCATATTGACTCCTCTGTCCGGGTATTTACATCATCTGTTGCTACACAATCCGTAGCATCTGGAGTTCTCACCCAGCGCCCCAAAGTGGCCGTGCTGCGCGAGCAAGGCGTGAACTCGCATGTGGAAATGGCCTACGCATTTGATGCGGCGGGATTTGAAGCCATCGACGTTCACATGAGCGATCTGCAAGCCCAGCGCGTGGCCTTGAGCGACTTCTCGGGCTTGGTGGCCTGCGGCGGCTTCAGCTATGGAGACACGTTAGGCGCAGGGGTGGGCTGGGCGCGCAGCATCCTCTTCAACCCCCGTTTGCGCGACGGATTTGCCGCCTTCTTCGCCAGGCAAAACACCTTTGCCCTCGGCGTGTGCAATGGTTGCCAAATGTTTGGCGAGCTGGCCCAAATGATCCCTGGCGCCGAAGCCTGGCCCCGATTCACCCACAACCAAAGCCAGCGCTTCGAAGCGCGGCTCTCGCTGGTTGAAGTGCCCGAATCACCGAGCATCTTCTTCCAAGGCTTGGCAGGCCTGCGCGCGCCGATTGCAGTGGCTCACGGCGAAGGCTTCGCCAACTTCAACCCCTCCCAAGGCGGCCAAGGCAACCCAGACCAAGCCATTGCAGCGCTGCACTTCGTCAACAACCAGGGCGAGCGCACCGAAACCTACCCCGCCAACCCCAACGGCAGCGCAGGAGGCCTCACTGGCGTGACGACCGCCGACGGCCGCTTCACCGCCCTCATGCCCCACCCCGAGCGCGTCTTCCGCAACATCCAAATGAGCTGGACAAACGGCGACAAGAGCCAGCACAGCCCCTGGATGCAGCTTTGGCGGAACGCGAG
>JAAFHN010000082.1 GCA_013298415.1 Comamonadaceae bacterium | reverse complement strand
GAAGGCGTGGTGCTGCACGACAAAGACGTGTGCATTGGCTGTGGCTACTGCTCATACGCTTGCCCCTTCGGCGCGCCGCAGTTCCCAACCGCAGGCACCTTTGGCGTGCGCGGCAAGATGGATAAATGCACCTTCTGCGCCGGTGGGCCCGAAGCCAACGGCAGCCAGGCCGAATACGAAAAGTATGGCCGCAATCGGCTGGCCGAGGGCAAGCTGCCGGCCTGCGCCGAAATGTGCTCCACCAAGGCGCTTTTGGGCGGTGATGGCGACGTGATTGCCGACATCTATCGCAACCGCGTCTTGAAGCGTGGCAAAGGCGCTGAAGTTTGGGGCTGGGGCACGGCCTACGGCTCGCAGCAAGCAGGCAAGCCAGCTGAAGCCGCCAAGCAAGGAGCATGAGCATGCGCACCGAGAAACGCCGAGCCCTCGTGATCCTGAATCTGCTGATGGCAGGCATTGCCGTATCCGCCTGCGGTGAAAAGCCGCAAGGCTTGGGTGGCGTGAAAAACGACGAAGCCCCGCACAAAGGCACGATCAGCAAGCAAGCTGAAAAATACGCCGACAAAAACTGGAAGCAAGGCGACCAGAAAAGCTGGGAAAGCCAGATGCGTGCGCGCACCCAAAACGGGCAAAACGAGTACGTGAAGGTGCAGTGAAACGGGGCCAGGGAGCCATTTCACAGGAGTTCAGGAGATCAGGAAAACCGCCCGCTGGGTTTTCCTCCGAGAAATCGCCCGAGCCATGCTTGAGGAGAACAATTTGAAAACTTTTCGCACCTCTGTCCAGATATTTACAACGTTTGTTGCTGCGTTATTGGTAGCAAATGGGGTGTTTGCGCAGGCCTTGAAGGTGGAGCCGGTGGCGCCTGCACCCGTCGCATCGCAGGCCGCTCCGGCAGCGCCGGCCGCTCAGGGAGGCATCCAAAGCCAAAATATCTTCCAAGTGAAGCCCGATGCTTCGCAAGATCCTAAGTACTTGCAGCAAAACAATGCCGAACGCGGCAAAGTGCAGCCCGGCAACAATGCGCCGATGTGGCGCGATGTGGGCAAAGGCGTGTCTGGCTACACCAGCATCCCGCCTCGGGATAACCCAGAAGCTGGCAACCTGATCCAGCCCTTTGCCCAGTACCCAGGTCTTTCTCGCCCCACGAATGCGGGCGAGGCATGGCGGCAAGTGCGCAATGGTTTCATCCTGCCCTATGGTGGCGCGCTGATGCTGATTGCGCTGCTCGCGCTCTCGATGTTCTATTTCGGCAAGGGCACGATCAAGCTCCACGGCGCTGAAACCGGGCGCAAGATTGAGCGCTTCACATACTTCGAGCGCGCAGCCCACTGGACGAACGCCATCGCCTTTTGCTGCCTGGCCATCAGCGGCATCGTGATGGCCTTTGGCAAATACTTTCTCTTGCCCATCATCGGTTTGCAGCTGTTCGGCTGGCTCACCTATGCGCTGAAAAATCTGCACAACTTCGTTGGCCCACTCTTTGCCGTCTCGCTCGTGATCGTGATCGTCACCTTCATTCGCGACAACCTGCCCGCCAAAGAAGACATCACTTGGCTCTTGCGCGGCGGTGGCCTGTTTGGCGGCGCAGAAGTGCCTTCTCACCGTTTCAATGCCGGCGAAAAAGTGCTGTTTTGGGTAGGCGTGCTGGCGCTTGGCTTGATCGTCGTCGGCTCCGGCTTGGTGCTCAACAAACTCATTCCCAACCTGATCTACACCCGCGAAGTGATGCAGATCGCCAACATGGTGCATGCGGGCTCAAGCCTGGCCATGATGGCGCTCTTCTTGGGCCACATCTACATGGGCACCATTGGCATGCAAGGCGCCTACAAAGCCATGAAAACCGGCTATGTAGACGAGACCTGGGCCAAGGAACACCACGAGCTTTGGGCCAAGGACATCGCCGCCGGAAAAATCCCCGCCCAACGCACGCCCCAGCCCGCTGGTTCGGCCACGGTGGCCGCCTGAAACGCCGCCACTTGAGGAGACAAAGCCCATGAAAAAATCACTCATCACCCTGGCCCTGCTCGCGGCTTGCAGTTTCAGCGCCCAAGCCAAACTCGCCGCACCTGCGCAAACCGACGAAGCCAAGGCCAAGGCCGCCGAAGCCGCGGCCAAAACAGCCCATGCAGGCAAGGTGGACAGCTACAAGCTGTGCATGAGCATGGAAAAAACTGCGAGCCACTGGCAGAAAACCGCCAAAGGCCTCGGCAAAGAAGCCAAGCCCGCCAGCGCCACGCCTGCGTGTGCTGATCCAGGCGCGTTCGCATGGCCCCTGCCAGCGGCGCCCGCTACCGCAGCATCCGCTGCGCCTGCGGCAGTGGCAAAAGCAGCGCCAGCAGCGACCCCAGCGAAGAAATAGTCATCACGGCAGAGCCGTTTGGCTCGTGGCGATTCAGGCCACCCCCTGGTTCACCACATGGTCTTGGCCGCCCTGGAGGGCCATTCGTCGTCGTAGGTTTTTCCGCCCACTTGGTGTGCTGTCATCTCGGCCAAGATTTGGCCGGGCGTGGGCAGCGGGGCATCGAGTGCTGGCGCCTCAGTTGACCACAAGGCGGATCGCACGATGGCCCTGGCACACTGGAAATAGACCTCGTCAATCGCCAGCTCAATCACGCAGCGCGGCGCTTTTTCTTCCACGGCAAAACTCTCGCACAGCGCTTTGTCTGCGCTCAGTCTTGCTGTGCCGTTCACGCGCAGCGTGGTGCCAGAGCCGGGAATGAGAAAGAGCAGAGCCACGCGCGGATCGCGCACGATGTTGCGCAAACTGTCGATGCGGTTGTTGCCGCGCCGATCTGGCAGCCAGAGCGTTTTGCCATCCTCAGCCACCCGCACAAAGCCGCGCTGATCGCCTCTGGGCGAGCAATCCAAGCCTTCCGGCCCGGCGGTGGCCAAAATCACAAAGGGCGATGCCGCAATCAGCGCGCCATAGTGCGCCGTCACGCGGTCTGCCACTTTCACCACCGATGCGGGGGCAAGATCAGTGCCGTAGATGGTTTCGAGATCGGCAGTGGTTTGCAGGTAAGTCATGGCGGCTTGGTCGAGGTTCGATGCACGATTTTCCTCTCGCTGGATCGTTCTGAGCTTAAGGCTTGCTCGCATGCATGCGCCGCGCGAATCTGCGGTACAAACCTCGGATGACATTGCCTCGCTTAACAAACGCCCAAGCGCCGCTCACACAAGAGGTGAGCGTGCTGAACGAGCGCGGTGAGGGCGAGACGCTGTCGATCCCTGCCGAGCGGGCGCTCACGGTGTATGTGGACAAAACCGAGCTGCTGACCGTGATGACGCTCGGCACCTCGCCGGAATTGCTCGTGCTGGGCTGGCTGCGCAACCAGCGCTTGGTGGAGCAACTGGAGGAAGTGGTGTCCATCACGGTGGATTGGGATTGCGGCGAGCACGGCGAGGGCGCGGCGGCTGTGGCCACGCGCGGCGGCCTGCGCGATCTGGAAGCGAAAACCGCCAAAAAGACGGTGACCACCGGTTGCGGCCAAGGCAGTGTGTACGGCGGCTTGATGGATGCGCTGGACGGCGTGCGTCTGGACGAAGCTGCGCAGCTCAAAAAATCAGACCTGCTTGGCCTCCTCGATGCTGTGCGCAGGCAGGAAACGACCTACAAGTCAGCCGGCTCAGTACACGGTTGCGCGCTCTTTGAAGGGCCGAAACTCCTCTTTTTTGTGGAAGACGTGGGCCGCCACAACGCGATTGACACGATTGCGGGCTGGATGTGGATGCAGGGCTTGGCCAGCGCCAACAAAGTGCTCTACACGACCGGGCGGCTCACGAGCGAGATGGTGATGAAGGCCGCGCAAATGGGTGTGGCCGTCGTGGTGAGCCGAAGCGGCATCACCGCCATGGGCCATGAGATCGCGCAAAAACTTGGCGTGTGCGCGATTGGGCGCGCCATCAATTCGCGTTTCGTGGTGTATTCCGCTGCGAATCGCTTGAAGTTTGAGGCTTAAGCCGCTTGGGGCGGCCTCCACTGCATCCTCTTCACCCCGTTTTTCGGCCCTCCAGCGTGCCAAATCGGCGCTTCGTCGCAAGCCGCTGGCATTCAAAACCGCGCAAGAACACACTTCGCTCCATGTTGAACACGGTGTTCAACAAACCACCCGCAGGAGCCGCATCATGTTCACCACCTTCAAAACCGCAGCCTTCGTCGCAAGCGCAGTTGTAGCCGCCCACGCAGCCATCGGCAGCGCCAGCTTCCAAACCCTGCAAACCGCAGCCGACCGCGCCGTCATGCCAGTCGTGACCGCCGAGCGCATCGAAGTGCGCGCACCGCAAATCGTGAAGATGGAGCGCATCGTGGTGCAAGCGCACAAGCCCCAAATCGTGAAGGCCGAGCGCATGGAAATCCTGTCCAGCAAAGCCGCAGCCAACGCAGTAGCCCGCGCCGCGGCCACGCCAGCCGCTTAAAACGCCCTTTTGAAGTCTCGTTCAACGAGATTTCAAGCCAAATTGACGCAGTGTCCAGGTAATTGTTTACTTTGTTGCTCCTGAAGATATAGCAAAACCGCACGCCAATGCGCCAAGAAAAAAGCCGCTGATTCAGCGGCTTTTTCTTTGCCGAAGCGGTTTGGGCTTCGCGGCTTCGAGCGGGGAGCGCAAAACTGGAGCTCCAAAGACAACGCTCACAGCGCCAACTGTGCGAAGCTACCACCTGCGTCTTTGTTCACCCCAGCCCGATGACCATCCTTGGCACCCCAGAAGACTTGCGCCGCAGCGCGCCGAACGCCCGCCGTGGGCAGCTGAAGGGCCGCCAGCCGAGCGATGCCGATTTGGCCTTGGTACGCGGGTTCATCGGCGAGCCCCCGCTCGGGCCTGACGGCTACCCGCGCGACATGCTGATTGAGTACCTGCACCGCTTGAACGATGCCCACGGCTGCTTGCGCAAGCCGCATTTGGTGGGGCTGGCTCAGCTCATGCGGCTGGGCATGGTGGAGGTGATGGAAGTGGCGAGCTTTTATCACCACTTCGACATTTTGGAAGCCGACGAGGCGGCCCCAAAACTCGTGATCCGCGTGTGCGATGGCCTCAGCTGTGAGCTGGCGGGTGCGCGCGAGCTGCGGGCAGCTTGCGAGCGCGCTGCGCCCGAAGGCGTGGGCGTGCGGGCTGCGCCCTGCATCGGCCAGTGTGACCACGCGCCTGCTGCGGCGGTGGGGCAGCGGGTGCTGGGCGAAGCGGATGCTTCGAAAGTGCTCCACGCGGCTCAAAACATGCTCTTGAGCGTAGATTTCAAGACAAATCACCCCTCTGTCGCCGTATTCATTACATCTAATGCTATTGATGCAGGAGCAAACGAATTCCAAGCCTACCAAGCCAACGGCGGTTACGCGACCTGGCAGCGGGTGGCAAACGGCGAACTCAATGCGGCGCAATTGATCGAGCTGCTCAGCCACGCGGGCTTGCGCGGGCTGGGCGGGGCGGGATTTCCTGCGGGGCGCAAATGGCAGATCGTGCGCGAGCATGCCCAGCGTTTGCAAGCCAAGCCGCTCTTGGTGGTGAATTTGGACGAAGGCGAGCCGGGTACTTTCAAAGACCGCTGGTGCCTGGATACCGAGCCTCACCGCATGATCGAAGGCATGCTGATCGCCGCGGCGGCTGTGGGCTGCGAGGCCGTTTATGTGTACCTGCGCGATGAGTACCACACCCAGCGGCATCGCTTGCAAGCGGCCTTGGATGCCGTGCGAGCCGCCTTCCCGCACGCAACACCCATCAAGCTCAGGCGCGGAGCAGGCGCTTACATCTGCGGCGAAGAATCTGCGCTCATCGAAAGCCTGGAAGGCAAACGCGGCGAGCCGCGCCTGCGCCCACCCTACATCGCCGAGCGCGGCCTGTTTGGCCGCCCCACACTCGCGCACAACGGCGAGACGCTCTATTGGCTGCGTGAGCTGATTGAGCGCGGGCCTGAGTTTTTTGCAAACGTTGGCCGATACGGCCGCCAAGGCCTGCGCCGCTTCAGCGTGAGCGGCCGCGTGCGCGAGCCCGGCGTGAAGCTCGCACCTGCCGGCATCACCCTGCGCGAGCTGATCGCAGAGCACTGCGGTGGCATGGCGGATGGCCACGAGCTGTATGCCTACTTGCCAGGTGGTGCGAGCGGCGGGATTTTTCCGGCATCGCTGGCCGATTTGCCGCTCGATTTCGACACCCTCCAACCCCACGGCGGCTTCATCGGCTCCGCCGCCATCATCGTGCTCGGCCACACCGACCGCACCCGAGACGCAGCGCTCAACATGATGCGATTTTTCGCCCACGAGAGCTGCGGCCAATGCACGCCCTGCCGCGTGGGCACAGCCAAAGCCGCGCAACTCATGGAAGCCAACACCTGGGATGCCGAGACGCTGCAAGACATCAACCAAGCCATGGCAGATGCCAGCATCTGCGGCCTAGGCCAAGCCGCGCCGAACCCCGTGGCATGTGTGTTGAAGTATTTCCCCGGTGAGGTTGGATGTTGACAATCCATTTCACAGGAGATCAGGAGATAAGGAATGAGAAAAAATTTTCTGCATCCTTTCCAATTTCCATTGGCTGTTTTCCTGAACTCCCGAACTCCTGATCTCCTGTTCAACGGCTCCCTCAGCCCTCAGATGACCACATTCACCCTCAACGGCCAATCGCTCAGCGCCGAGCCTGGCGAGACGATTCTGAGCGTGGCTCGCCGTGCTGGCGTGGAGATCCCCACGCTGTGCCATGCCGACAGCCTCACGCCTGCTGGCAACTGCCGGGCTTGTGTGGTGGAGGTGGCTGGCGAACGAACCCTGGCGGCGAGCTGCTGCCGGGCGGTGGCGCCGGGCATGCAGGTGCGCACCGACAGCGAGCGCACACTCAAAAGCCAAAACATGGTGCTGGAGATGCTACTGGCCGATATGCCAGAGCAAGGCTACAAATGGGCAGATGAAGCGGGCACCTTGCCGCACGGCGAGCTGAGCCAATGGGCGGCAAAACGCGGCATTCAGGCGCGATTTGCGCTCAAAAGTCTGAAACGCGCCCAGCCTGCGCCCGATCTCAGCCACCCCGCCATGGCCGTGAATTTGGATGCCTGCATCCAGTGCGACCGCTGCGTGCGGGCTTGCCGCGACGAACAAGTGAACGACGTGCTCGGCACACTCGGGCGCGGGGCAGATTCCAAAATCATCTTGGATCTGGACGACGCGATGGGGGCAAGCTCGTGTGTGGCCTGCGGCGAATGCGTGCAAGCCTGCCCCACAGGCGCGCTTTCGGCCAAAACCTTGATCGGCTCGCAGGCGCTGGATCGCGAGGTGGATTCGGTGTGCCCGTATTGCGGCGTGGGCTGCCAGCTCACCTACCAAGTGCGCGATGAAAAAATCATCGCGGTGCAGGGGCGAGACGGCCCGGCCAACGAGGGGCGGCTGTGCGTGAAGGGCCGCTTTGGTTTTGACTACATCCACCACCCCGGGCGGCTCACCCAGCCCCTGATCCGCAAGCCCGGCGTGCCCAAAGTGATGCGCGGGCGCGATGAAGATTGGCGCGACACGTTTCGGCAAGCGACTTGGGAGGAAGCGCTGGCTTTTGCTGCCGAAGGTTTGGACGAGCTGCGCACCGCAAGCCCCAACGCCCTCGCAGGCTTTGGCAGCGCCAAAGGCAGCAACGAAGAGGCGTATCTCTTCCAGAAACTCGTGCGCACGCAATTCGGCAGCCACAACGTGGATCACTGCACGCGGCTGTGCCATGCCAGCAGCGTGGCCGCGCTCTTGGAAGGCGTGGGCAGCGGGGCCGTGAGCAACCCGGCGATGGATGTGTTGCAAGCCGAGGTGGTGCTCTTGATCGGCTCGAATCCGACGGCCAATCACCCCGTAGCAGCCAGCTTCATGAAAAACGCCGTGAAAAACGGTACGAAACTAATCGTGGCCGACCCGCGCCGCACCGACATCGCGCGCCATGCCTGGCGCGTACTCCAGTTCAGGCCTGATACCGATGTGTTGCTCCTGAACGCGCTGATTCAGGTGATTTTTGAGGTAAATCCGGCCTCTGTCCTAGCATCTGTTCATTCCGATGCTACATATTTAGAAGCACTGAAGCTGGCTGTGCAGCCCTACACGCCCGAGGCCGTGGAGGCGCAATGCGGCGTGAGCGCAGCCACCATCCGGGAATGCGGCGAGGCTTTTGCCAAGGCCAAAGGCGCGATGATTTTGTGGGGCATGGGGGTCAGCCAGCATGTGCATGGCACAGACAACGCGCGCTGCTTGATTGCGCTGAGCACAGTGGCGGGGCAGATCGGCAAGCCCGGCAGCGGCCTGCACCCCTTGCGCGGTCAAAACAACGTGCAGGGTGCAAGCGACGCGGGCCTGATCCCGATGATGCTGCCCAACTACGCGCGGGTGGTGGAGCCCGAGCACCGCGAATGGTTTGAGCGCTTTTGGGGCACGCCGCTGGCTGCCGATCCAGGTCTCACGGTGGTGGAAATCCTGAACCACGCACTGCTGAAGGCGGGCGACCCGAAGCGCATCCGAGGCCTCTACGTGATGGGCGAAAACCCTGCGATGAGCGACCCCGACTTGAACCACGCCCGCGAGGCGCTCGCGGCGCTCGACCACTTGGTGGTGCAAGACATTTTCATGACCGAAACCGCCTGGCTGGCAGATGTGATCCTGCCCGCCAGCGCCTGGCCTGAGAAGTGCGGCACGGTCACCAACACCGATCGCATCGTGCAGATGGGCAAACGCGCGGTGAATCCTCCAGGCGATGCAAAGCCCGATTTGTGGATCATTCAGCAACTCGCTCAGCGCCTGGGGGCAAATTGGCCGTATGCGAACCAAGACGATGACGACGGCGCAGGCGCGGTGTTTGAGGAAATGCGTCTGGCCATGGGCGGGCCCAGGTCAGCGCCGTTAGGCCAGTCTGTCCACCCCAGCCCCCAGCCCAACCCTTTCGC
>JAAFHN010000600.1 GCA_013298415.1 Comamonadaceae bacterium | reverse complement strand
GTGCTGGATGTGTTGCCCAAGCAGGGCAAATCGCTGGCCTTGGGCGGCCAAGGTGGCGCGTTTGACGAGCGATTGGTGCTGGCGCTCTTGCTCTTGCAACTCTTTCATCCCGATCTGTACCGCACGCTCAAGCGCACGGGTTTTGGCTTTGATTTGCTGCGCGACGAGTTTGTAGCGGGCAAGCTGCGTGCCGACATTTCAGACATTGATCTGCTGCACTGGGCGGCCTACGGCAGCGCAGCGGAAGCGCCGACCGAAGTCGAAAAAGCAGTGGCTCAAATCAGCATTTTGCCTTTCGACTCCCGCCACCCTGCCCAGCGCGTTCGGCTGCCGATCGTGGAGCGCCTCCTCAGCCATCGCGCGGCTCAGCGCCATGTGTTTGATTCGCTCAAACTTTTTGCAGAGCTGAAGGCTTCTCACGATGTGGTGGCGCTGCCCAAAGAGTCCAGCCAAGCCTACTTTGGCTTGTTGGCCGATGCCACGTTCGATGCAACAGATCCGGGGCTGTTTGCGCTGGAGCCTGCGCAGGCCGCCGCACCGATAAGCGCCCAAGACAAGCGGCCTCGCCAAAGCGTGAGCGATGTGCAGGGCCTGTTTGCTCGGCTCACCTCGGCTGAAGACCGTGAGCGCGAATCAGCAGCCGAGGCTGCGGGCTTGCAAGCTGGCGCGGTGTTGGACGAGAAAAGTGCGACGGCTTTGCTGGCGATGTACCAAGCGTGGATTGGCAAAAGGGAAGGCAACACCAAGCGCTTGCTGCAATCGCTGCGTTACATCGCGCCCCATATTGCGAAGGAGCAGGGCGGCGAATTCTGGGCCATGCTCCAGGGCCTTGAGCATGGTGGTGCGATGGGTGCGCCGTTTGAAAACACCCAGCAAATCAATGCCCGTGCGCTTTGGGCTGATGTGAGAACCGCACTCGGCTGCGATGACCGGTTTGATGCTGGTAACTTTTATTTGTTGAAGGCCAAGCCTGGCGCAAAGGATGCAGACAAGTGGATGGCCAGCTTCGTTCACATTCCAAAAGACGACGACTTCCTGTTGGGCGAAGGCAACGGGGTTGCAGCGCCGATTGCGAGCGATTTCTACATCGCCAAAACCCTCATCACGGTGGATCAGTACGCATGCTTTGTGAATGAAGGGGGCTACAAGCTGGGCGAGGATATCTGGGATGCTGAGGGGATTCGGTGGCGCAACAACGATTTCAATTCCAGAAGCAACTTAGAAGGCGTGAGGAACCGTTTGGCGCGCCGAGATGCAAGCATGCGCGCAGAGCCGATGAATTGGCCTTCGACGACTGCATTCGGCAGCCGCCCGGTGACGGATGTCACCTGGTTTGAGGCCAGGGCGTATGCCCGGTGGCTCAATACCAAGCTCAAAACCCAGCTCAACAGCCGCTTCGACGGCTACGAAGTGCGCTTACCCACTGAGGCGCAGTGGGAGCGCGCAGCGCGAGCGAAGGATGCACGGAGCGCAGATGCAAGGAGGTGGCCTTGGGGCGACGACGAGAAGGACGCGCATTTGAGGGCCAACATCGACAAGTCTGGCCTGGGTGAGTCATCGGTGGTGGGCTTGTTTCCAGAATCGGCAATTGGTTTGTGCGACGTGTCGGGCAACCTTTGGGAATGGCAAGACAACCTGTACACGGGCGAGCAGCAATCCGAGTTCAGTCGAATTGCGCCGAAGCACCCGTTCAAGATTGGCGAAGACTTGAATACAGCGGATACACCTGCGCGGCGCGGTGGGTCGTGGATCCACACGGCCGCCCACGCTCGCTGCGGCTCCCGCGACGGGAATCGACCCGGCTCCTGGTTCAACTTTGTTGGGTTTCGTGTGGTGTTGTCCCTGGCTTAAATGCAGCCTGAAATCTGATCTGTGATCGCCCGAAAAGCAGGGCAGAAAGCAACCAGGGTCGACGGCCAGGGCTGTTAACGCGGCGGCGAAGCCGCCCGCGCGGTTTTTAGCCAGGCCCCCAAAAGTCGCAAGTGCGGTTTCTGAGTTGGCGGCTGGATTGGCATGGCGAGGGAGGCGTTTGATTGGGCTGGCGTTTGCGCCCTTCGGCTTCAACTCGGCCAGACGTGGCCCCAAGAGCCCGATGGCGAGGATTTTTGAGCAATATCCCACCCCTGTCCAGATGAAATAAGCATCTACCGCTACGCAATCAATAGCAATACACTTCCCCCATGCGCTACGCCATCCCCGCTCAAAAGGCCCTTGTTTACTCGCTCACGATCCCGATGCGGTGG
>JAAFHN010000368.1 GCA_013298415.1 Comamonadaceae bacterium | reverse complement strand
GTACTGCGAGCACGGGCTGGGCCACGCGTCCACCCTTCAGCGACGCTTCGGCTCATGGCATGAGGCTTTACATCGAGCAGGGCTTCGTCCGAGTCGATCACGAATCGGAATATCCGATACAGAACTCTTCGAGAACTTGAGAGATATCTGGACGCGGCTGGCACGCCAACCAAGCTATGCCGAGGTTAAAGCGCCGCTATCCCAGTTCTCCAACGGCACCTACGAGAATCGCTTCGGCACTTGGTCGGAAGCCCTATCGAGGTTCGTCGAGTGGGTCAATCAAGGCGAGACTGAGAGCACAAGTCCGCCACCCGTCCGCGATGAGCCCCGGCCCAGCTCAATGAGCACCGTTCGGCGAACTAGACGTGAGATCAATGGGCGTCTGCGGTTTAGCGTACTCGTTCGAGATGGCTTCACGTGTCGATCGTGTGGATATAGCCCCCTGAAACGTCCCGGCTTCGAACTAGAAGTGGATCACATAATTCCCTGGTCTAAGGGCGGGGAGACAGTCCCAGAAAATCTGGAAGCCAAGTGCGAGCGTTGTAACAACGGGAAATCGAATGCCTTTGAGGTCTAACCCCACGCAGAACCGGATGTGTCGCGCTTCGCCGACCTGAAGTCAGCGGCCCCCTCTTTCAAGCACCGCCAACCGCGCCACCTCCCACCCGAGACTCCGGCACGCCCCCGTTAACAAACCGAGCTGCGGGCAAGGCATGCGTGCAGTGACATGCCCCTCTTCCGGCGGGTGTCCAGACTTGATCGCACGCCTCCTTCTTTACCTCAGGCTTGAGAGACAGCGGTGAAGCGTCCGCGAAGGCCGTTTGCGCCAACTTCTTCAGGGTAAACGTGCATTTCAATGCAACATTCGCGCTTGATTTGACCATTTAAATGCACTATGATGCATTTTCAGCAGGAGAGCGATGAAGCCAAGCTTCATCCACCGAAGGCGCAAACTCCCATACACGCTCAGGTTTCCCTTACTGCACTTTTTGTGAACGCCGTCTGGAGAGCTGCCTCGTAAACCTTGTGTTTTCGGGGCACACCGAAGGAGCAAGCGCCTGCGCCGAGTGGCCGAGCGTGAATCTCTCAGGTACCGAGGACAGGGGGAGCGGCACCGTCTTGGCGGAACTCATTCGCTGCGTTTTTCGCAGCAAAGAATGCTGATTTCACTATGACAGATGCGCAAAAAGGCAACAAAATGCATGTTCTCATCCTCGGCAGCGGCCTGCTCGGCGTCAGCTCGGCCTATTACCTTTCTCAGCTCGGCCACGAAGTCACGGTGGTGGATCGCCAGGCCAATCCGGCGGCTGAAACCAGCTTTGCCAACGGCGGCCAAATCTCAGTGAGCCACGCCGAGCCCTGGGCCAACCCAAGCGCGCCGCTCAAGGTGCTGCAATGGCTGGGCAAAGAAGACGCGCCGCTGCTCTTTCGCATCCGCGCCGACATGCGGCAGTGGCTCTGGGGCCTGCAATTCATGCGCGAATGCACGCCCGCGCGCACGCGGCACAACATCGAGCAAATCGTGCGACTCGGCACTTACAGCCGCGCCATGCTGCAAGAGCTGCGGGCTGCCACGGGCTTGAGCTACGAGCAGCAAACCAAGGGCATTTTGCATTTCTACACCTCGCAAAAAGAGTTCGATGGCGCATTGAAGCCCGCCGAGCAAATGCGGGCGCTGGGCTGCGAGCGGCAAGTAGTAAGCGCCGATGAGGCCGTGCGCCTAGAGCCCGCCTTGCGCCACATTCGCCCCCAGCTTGCCGGAGCCACTTACACGGCGGAAGACGAATCGGGCGATGCCAACCGTTTCGCCCGCGAGCTGGTGAAGCTCTGCGAAGCCGCAGGCGTGAAGTTTTTGATGAGCCACACGATCACGGCCCTGCGCGAAGCAGGCGGCCAAATCGATCACGTGGAAGCAACCGACAGCGAAGGCCGCTTTCAGCGCCTGCGCGCCGACAGCTATGTGCTGGCCATGGGCTCGCTCAGCCCGATTTACGCGCAGCCGCTTGGCATTCGCCTGCCCATTTACCCCGCCAAGGGCTACTCGGTGACCATGCCCGTGAAAGACGCGAGCATGGCCCACCAAGTGAGCCTCACGGACGATGAATTCAAGCTCGTGTTTTCGCGCCTCACTGGCCCGAACGGAGACCGCTTGCGCATCGCAGGCACGGCCGAACTCAACGGCTACGACCGCGACTTGAACCGCGTGCGCTGCGAAGCCATCGTCAAGCGCGTGGAGCAGCTCTTTCCTGGCGCAGGCGATGCCACACAAGCAAGCTTTTGGACTGGCCTGCGCCCTGCCACGCCCAGCAATGTGCCGATCATCGGCCAAAGCAAGCTGCCCAACCTGTACTTCAACACTGGCCACGGCACGCTGGGCTGGACGCATGCCTGCGGCTCCGGCAAAAGCATCGCCCGCATCGTGAGCGGCTTGGCACCCGAGGTGGATTTCGCCTTTCACGGCAAACACGTGATGCCGATCACCAAGCCCCTTCCTTTTCCCAAGCCCGCTGCCCGGTCCGCAACGGTTGCTCTTTCCACGACCGCCTGACTCGAAATTTCGAGCAACCCTTTTTCAATAAGGTTTTTGACATGAAAACTTGGATCAAAGCAGCCTTGCTCTGCACCAGCACCTTGGTGGCCCTCGCCGCGCCCGTGAGCGCTTGGGCTCAGTCTGGCAAGCCATTGAACGCGATCGTGGCATTTCCCGCAGGCGGCCCGTCTGACGTGAACGGCCGCGTGTTTGCGCGTGGCTTGTCTGAAGAGATCAAAGCGCCGGTGGTGGTGGAAAACGTGGTCGGCGTCGCAGGCTCGCTCGGCGCAGTCAAGGCCGCGACGGCAACCGATGGCAACACGATCCTGTTTGGCTCGCCGCTGGAGCTGATTTACGCGCCGCTTGGCATTGCAGCCGCGAAAAACAAGCCCGAAGACATGCGCATGGTGGCGCTTTTCGGCCACACCCACATCGCGCTCGTCGTGCGCAAAGACTTGGCCGTGAACACCCTTGAAGAGTTTGTGGCGCTCGCCAAAAAGTCAGATAAGCCGCTCAGCTTTGGCTCCACGGGTGTTGGCTCTTTTTATCACCTCATTGCCGAAAAAATGCTGGCTTCAGCGGGCGCAAAGGGCTTGCACGCGCCTTACAACGGCTTGGCCCCCTACCTGAAAGATTTGATCGGTGGCGTGATCGATTTCGCCATCGTGCCGCTCGGCGGCCCCGTGCTCGGCTCCATTGACGGCGGCCAAATCAAAGCCATTGCTGTAACGGCCAACGCACCAATTGCACGCTACCCCAAACTGCCCACCGCCCGCAGCACCAAAGGCTTTGAAGACGTGGAATTCAGCATTTGGATCGGCGCGCAAATCAGCGCCAAAGCACCTCAAGCCCAGGTGGAAGCGCTGCACAAGGCTGCGTACACGACGCTGGCCCGCGAAGACGTGCGCAAAGGCCTGGAAGGCACCGGCACCGCCATCGCCGCCCCCCAAACCCTCGCCCAACTCGATGCGTTCTACAAACGCGAAGCCGCTTCCGCCGCCACCCTCGCCAAAGCGATCAATTTGCAAGCGCAGTAAGGCATCGGAGTGGCGGCACCTCGGATGCGCAGCCACCTCCGTTCGTGCGGAGTCAGCATCCCCTTTGAACTGAGCCACCACCCCCGTTCGAAC
>JAAFHN010000566.1 GCA_013298415.1 Comamonadaceae bacterium | reverse complement strand
TCGTCGTAGCCCCAGGCGTAGTCGGGCATGCGCGATGGCGGCACGGTCATGGATGTGTTGCGCAGGCCCATCGGGTTCAGCACCTGGTTCTGCATCGCATCGGCAAACGGCGCGTTCAGGGCAAGCGCTGCGATGTGCCCGAAGAGGCCAATGCTGGGATTGGAGTACACGCGAGTCGTGCCGGGCGCGTAGCTGGGTTTCCACTGGCGGAAGTAGTCCAGCACGTTTGTGGAATCCACGCCTTTGGGAAAGGGCAAGGGCAGGCCGCCAGCGGTGTAGGTAGCCAGATCCAAGAGGCTGATGCGATCAAACGCGCTGCCCCGCAGCGGCGCGCAGTGCTGGCTGGCCATGTCGCTCAGCTTCAATGCCCCCACGGCCTGCGCATAGGCACCCAGCGTTGCAGTGAAGACCTTGCTCACCGAGCCCACCTCAAAAAGCGTGTGCTCGGTTACCACCCGCCCAGTGCTCACATCAGCCGCCCCGAAATTGAAGTAGCTTTTCTGCCCCTGGTGCGTGATGCCGATGGCCAGGCCGGGCAAGCTGAATTCCGATGCGACCCGCGCCGCTGCGGTGCGAATCGTGGCCTCCAGCCCGCTTGGTGCTGACGCGGGCTGAGCGATCGAACGAAGCGCCGCAAAGCTTGTGCAAGCCGCAGCGCGAGAGAGAACAGAATAGTTGAAATGACGGCGTTGCATCGCGTAGAAGTTTAAAAAAAATGGCAAACGGAAGCGCTGCCAGGCCTCAGATTCGCCCGGCCCGCATTCACAGCGGATGGCGCGCCAGGGCGGCTGGCCCGTTGATCGCAACGATCCGCTGCACATAGCGGCCTGGCTGGTCCAAAAATCCCTGCTCAAACGCGACGACATGCAAGCCAGCACAGACGGCCAGCAGCTCGCTTTCTCGCAGCAAAAAATCGGGCCGACTCGGCTTGCCCACGGTTTCGTTGCCCACAGCGAAGGTTTCGTAAATCAGCACGCCGCCTGGTGCCAGGGAGGCAAGCAGGGTGGGAAACAGAGGCCGCCAGAGGTAGTTGGTCACCACGACGGCGTCAAAGCGCAGAGGCTGCCAAGGCGGGTCGGTCAGCGGCCAGGGCCCGCCCTCGATGTCCGCCTGCACGCAGCGCACACCAGGATATGTGGATGCTACGTATTCAATAGCATCCAATGCCCTATCAACTAGGACAGTAGGGTGATTTCTCTCAAAAAACCACTTGGAATGCCGCCCAAACCCGCCAGCCACGTCCAAAACCGTGCCGCCCGGCTTCACCAGGTGCCCCCAGCGCGTCATCCAGGGGCTTGGCAGCGATTGGTTGTGCGGGGAGGAGCTGGGGGGCATTGGTTTCACAGGAGATCAGGAGCTAAGGAAAGACAGCCGAAAAGACCAAAAAAACATAGCAAGAAACATAGTAAACACCGAGACAGAGACGGGATTCAATCAAATTTTCGGCTGTTCCTCCTTAACTCCTAATCTCCTGTAAAAAAAATTGTTCCCCGCTACCGAGGCCGCAGATCAGCCTTCACCGCCTTCAGAGCCATGTTTTCCACCATGCCTGGCGCAATCAGTTTCAGCCAGCGGCCCAGTTTGCCCTTCGCCGTCATCACCACTTCGCGATCACCGCGCTGCATGCCTTGGATGATGAGCCGCGCGCATTCTTCAACAGACATCGCACCCGCTTCGTCCAGCCCGCTCGATCCTGCGGCTTGGCCTTTGGCGTTCCAGCCATTCACGCGGATGTTGGTCGTCACCACGCCTGGGTAGGCGGTGGTCACGCTCACACCGCTCGGCTTCAACTCCGCGCGCAAGGCTTCAAAAAACCCTGACATCGCAAACTTGGTGGCGCTGTAGGCCGTGCGCCCCGGCACACCCACAATGCCTGCCAGCGAGCTCACAGCCACGATCTTGCCTTTGGATGCCTTCAGCGCAGGCAATGCGGCGTGGGTCGTCCACACCGCGCCCCACAGGTTCACGCGCATCAAGTCTTCGTACCAGCGCAGATCCTCGGCCTTCACGTCTTGTAACAGCGCGTGGGCCGAAATGCCTGCGTTGTTGATAAGCGCGTCGATCTTTCCGAATTTGCGAAGGGTCGCGTCGACCAGTGCTTGGCATTGCGCCTGCACGGCCACGTCGGTTGCGACACAAAGCACGCTGGCACCCTTGGCCTCGCACTGCTTGGCCACCGCTTCTAAAGCGCTCAGCCGGCGCGCCGCGAGCACGAGGTGCGCCCCAGGCCCGCTGAGCTGCCGAGCGACTTCTGCGCCAATGCCTTCGGAGGCTCCGGTGATGATGCTTGTGTAAGTCATAGGTAAATCTGTGCAAACCAAGGGTTCGCTTGTCGTCCAAAGCGTCTATTCTTGCGCTAAGTCAAGGCAGGAGAAGAACCATGAAGCCAAATTTCAAGCCGATGTGGCTGTCGGTGTCGCTCGCCCTCTGCGCCTTTGCCGCGCACGCCCAGCCTGTTGCCGCTGAGCAAGCCGCCTGGCGCGTGGCCAACCGGCT
>JAAFHN010000339.1 GCA_013298415.1 Comamonadaceae bacterium | reverse complement strand
TTCCATCGCGGCCCGCTCGTGCTTGGCCCAGTGGCCGTGGCCCAGCCAAATCAGGCTTTGACCCACGCACAGCACCGCCGCGACGCGCCACCAGCGCGAATCAAATGCCTGAGCCAATGCCCCCAAAGCGAGCGCTACCGGCACCACCCACAGGAAGGCATGGCGTGCGATCCAATGGTCAGAGGTTGGCGCGAAACCGAGGAAAGACCCACCGGCATGCATCTGCGCAAACACGTAGGACTGCGAGGCAGCCACAGGGAAAAAGAGCGCCGGCCCCTTGCCCACCAAGATGTAGGCACCACAAGCGCCTGCCGCGATGCTGGCCAACACGAACCACCTCCGCAGGGAGGGCAAGGCCTGCGCCTGCCTGCGCCACAGCGCCATGCAGAGCAGCGCTGCAATGGGCAGCGCGAGCACAACCCAAGTGCCAAACATGGCCACTGCGGCGAGCTGCCGTTTCAAATCACCCCACACCCAGGGCCGAAGCACCACGTTGTATTCGGCGTTTGGCCCGCTGGGTGGCAGCAAGCCGCGCGAGAGCAGCGCATAGCTCGCCAACACGCCCAACACGGCCAGCCACTGACCGCGCGCCGATTTGCGCTGATCGCTGGGCAAGCTCAGCCACCACGCCAACTGGAGCATGAAGACGAAGACGACCATGGAGTTGAGTTGCAAGGACAGCGCAACACACACCAAACCCCATAGCCGAGACGGCCCGGCCTGCGCAGTGGTGAGCAAGCGATGCCCCAGCAGGCCCAGCCACACGAAGGCCAGCACCAGGTGAATGCTGTCGTACATCATGTGCCACACCGGCAGCAAGCAGACGAGCACACCAGCCAGCCCGGCATCGCGCAGGCTCAGCCCCAAGCGCTGGCGAGCGAGCAAAAACGTTTCCCAGGCCACGCCGATCAAGCTGGCATGCATGAGCAGCTTGGCGGCATACAGCCAGGCAAAGGGCGTTTCGGTGTGCACCCAGGCCAGCCCTTGGTACACGGGGTAAAGCAGCCACCAGTTTGAGCTGATGAACCACAGCCAAAGGCCATCGAAGCGGCCCGTTTCCACGGCGTAAGCGGCGGCCATGCCGTCCCACATGTCGCGCGACACCAGCCACACGGGCAGCATGGCCAAGCCGGACGCGATCAGAATCCAGAGCAGCGCCTTTTGCTGATAGCGCCTGGTTGAAGACGATTTCACGAGGCGAACACCCAATGCTTGGACACGAGGTAGCCCACAACCGTTGCAATCGCGATGGACGCCGCGCTTGCCAGCACCAGCGGCCAGCCCAGCCACTCCACACCGAAACGGACGCTGCCCATGCTGAACGCAAAATGCCCCATCAAATAGGCGATGTACCGTTTAAGCTGTTGCGGTGTCTTGTTTTTGTCGGCAGCAAACGTAAATCGCTGGCTGAGCACAAAGTGGGTGCTGACGGTGAGCACATAGGCCAGCGCGACAGACAGCATGTAAGGCCAAAGCAACGCGTGGTGAAAAAGCGCACCCAGGCCCACATACATCACCGCAGTGCCTGCGCCCACCAAGGCAAAAGTCAGCAGTTGCTGCCAGCGCTCAAGCATGGGGGCTTTATCAAGGTGCCGCGGGAATCCAAGGCGTGCTCAGCTTGGCAGCTTGTTCTTGCGCGGCTTCAGCGTCAATCCGATGCAAAGGTTAAAGAGCGTGACCGGCACGTGCAGTGGAAAGTAGCTGCTGTGCACTTCCTCAAACCAAGGCGCGAGCTCAGCGCGGATTTCATCGGGCAAGTTGATGTGTTCGCGCTCAATCAACCATTTGTAAGGTTGCTTGTAGCGCCGCTCGAACACACGTTGCGCGGAAATCTTGCGCGCGATGGTGTAAGCCCAACTGCCTTCGCACGGAATCACCACGCTGAGCACGCCGCGCTCTTTGTCGATCAAGCGATGCAGCTCAGCAATCGCGGCGGGCAAGTTGGGCAGGTGCTCCAACACATGGATCGCTAGCACGCGGTCGAAGTGGCCGTCGCCAAAAGGCAGGCGCACTTGGCAATCCGCAGTCACCGTTTTGACGCGCGGGAAATGCTGGCGGATTTCGGCGGCCATGTTGTCGCGCAGATCCACGGCCACGTAGTCTGATTCTTGCTGAGCACTCAAGCGCTCGTACTTCAAGTGCTCGCCATTGCCTGCGCCGATTTCCAAAGTGCGAACAAAGTGGGCAGGCGCGTTTTGCACCGGGTACTGGTGATTGAAACGGTCCACGATCCCATACTTCGCTGGCAAGACCGCGTGCCAGTGGTGCATGAAATCGTCACTGATGCGCTGCTGCTCTGGTGTGAGCGGCGGAAATACTTTGGGCCATTTGCCGGCCGAAGACGCGCCGCTCACGCGACCGTCTCCCGGCGCGCAGCCGTTGCATCGAGAGCTTGCCCATCAAAGCCCGCAGTTCGGTCCACGATGTACATGGGTCTGCGTTTGACCTCGTCGTAAATGCGTCCCACATACTCGCCCATCAGACCCAGCGAGAGCAATTGCACACCCGAGAAAAATGTAATCAGCAATACGGTGGTAGATAAGCCTGGGGTGAGATCCACGCCGGTGAGCTTTTGAAACACGTACCAGGCCCCTACCAAAAAACTCATGCCGGCCAAGGCCACGCCCGCCAAAGACATCATCTGCAATGGCTTGGATGAAAAGCTGACCAGGCCGTTGATGCCGATTTTGAGCGAGCCCAGCCAGCGGTTGTAATTGCCCGTGCCCGCAAAGCGCGCGTCGCGGTCGTACATCACTTGGTCTTGTTTGAAGCCCACATAGGCCACCAAGCCGCGCAGAAAACCGTGGCTCTCATGCAGCTTGCGCAATTCCTCAATCACCCTGCGGCTCATCACGCGAAAATCACCCGTGTTGCGCGGAATTTGCACGTCCGACATGCGGTTGATCACCGCATAGCCCCAATGGGACACCACCCGCTTGATGAAGGTCTCGCCTTCGCGTGTGCGTCGGGTTGCATAAACCACCTCGACGCCATTCACCATCTTGGCCAGCATCTGCTCGATCAGCTCTGGCGGGTCTTGCAAATCCACGTCGATCACCACTGCTTTGTGGCCGGTACACATGAACAGGCCAGCCAAGGTGGCAGCAGGCTGACCGAAGCGCCGAGAAAACACGACAAGCCGGATGTGAGGGTTGCCCTGGATCTGCTCTTGAATCACCTCTTCCGTGCGATCCGGGCTGGGGTCGAGCGCAAAGACAATCTCGTACCTCAGGCCGAGCTTTGCCATCACCGCCGCGCACCGAGTTACGAAAGGCGCGATGTTGTCTTGCTCTTTGTAGACGGGCACTACAATCGACAAATCTACCAAAAAAGTCATGCGAAAGTGTAGTCGCACGGCGATTTCGGTCGGCTGAAACCGGGCAATTCATTTCAAAGATGGGTTTTATCGAGTCGCGCAGGCCCTGGGCAACATCTGTGGTCGATGCACTGCCCGTGCTCGCAGGACTCGTCTTTGCCTTTGTGCACCTGTTGGCGAACCCAATGGATCGGTGGGATGGCGCAACCCACTCCTACATCGCGCTCCCGCAAAACCGAGCTGGGCTGCACTTCATGGGCAGCGAGATAGGGCTTCGCCTGCTGGCCTGGCTGATCGATGGCCTGGGACGCGTAGCCGACTGGCTGCGAATGCCTTTTTGGTCGCTGGCGAAGGGCTTCATGCTGACCGTGCTCCTTGGGATCGCCCGAGAAACCTACCTCTTAGGCGTGATGCTCTTTTCTGGCAAGAAAGATGCGGCGCGCTGGGCTGCGGCTTTGACGTTGACTTTTCCTGGCTTTGCCGTGCTGCAAAGCAGCGGGCAGCTCTACGTGGTGTTCGTCTACTGTGTGCTGCTTGGCCACCGTTGGATTCACATCGAAGACCGCTCCAGTAACTTGATCCGCTACGCACT
>JAAFHN010000439.1 GCA_013298415.1 Comamonadaceae bacterium | reverse complement strand
CGGATGCGCTGAATCTGCGGGATGTCGGCAGGCCTTGCCAGGCGCAGAAGTGCGCCGTCTCTCAGCACGTCAAGCAAAGTGACAAATGTAGTGATACGCCTCAGCCACACGGATTTGGAAGCTGGAATTCGCGGGCACGTTGAAGCTCGATCCCGCAGCCGATTTGAGCCAAGCGCTCGTGCCGGCCAGCATGTATTCGCACTCGCCCGCCACGCACTCCATCACTTCAGCAGCGCCGGTGTTGAACGTCAGCGTGGCAGGCAGGATCACGCCCACAGACTTCTTGGTGCCGTCAGCCAAGGTGATGCTGTGGCTCACGCATTTGCCGTCGAAGTACACATTCGCCTTGGCGTTCACCGCCACGTTGGAGAGATTCGTCATATTCAAAAAAAATAGCAAAGAATGTTGATTTCAAATGGACAGAGGGCCATTTTTCATGATTCAGGCCATGCCTCAGATGCGCCAACCCGTCCGTTCTCCCTGAGCTTGGTCGTAGGGCCTGCGAGGGGCTTCGACAAGCTCAGCCCGAACGGGTGGGCATATGCGAAGCATGATCTAAATCAGGCAGTTTTTGCAAAGTTGTTTCGGCTTTTGCGTCCAAAAAAGGCTGCGGCGCTGCCCGGTTTTCTAGCCCTTCAAGCGAGGCACCGATGAGCCGTCACCCGACAGCAGCCCGGCCCGCACGTACACGCCGAGCTTGTCTCGCGTGTCGGTGATGTCCAAGTTGCGCATCGTGAGCTGGCCGATTCGGTCTTTTGGGCCGAACGCACCTTGGCCTTTTTCCATGGTGAGGCGCTCGGGTTGGTAGGTGAGGTTGGGGCTTTCGGTGTTGAGCAGCGAGTAGTCGTTGCCGCGCCTGAGTTCAAGCGTCACCTCGCCCGTGATCGCGCGCGCCACCCAGCGCTGCGAGGCTTCTCTGAGCATGATGGCTTGCGGGTCAAACCAGCGGCCTTGGTAGAGCAGGCGGCCAAGCTTTTTGCCGTTTTCGCGGTATTGCTCAATCGTGTCTTCGTTGTGAATGCCAGTGACCAGCCGCTCGTAGGCGATGTGGAGCAGCGCCATGCCGGGCGCTTCGTAAATGCCTCGGCTTTTGGCTTCGATGATGCGGTTCTCAATTTGATCGCTCATGCCCAGGCCGTGGCGGCCACCGATGCGGTTGGCCTCTGTCATGAGCGCCACTGGATCGGCGTATTCGATGCCGTTCAGCGCAATCGGGCGGCCTTCGTCAAAGCGCACAGAAACCGTTTCGCGCTTCACTTCCACTTCGTCTTTCCAAAAGGCCACGCCCATGATGGGGTTGACGATTTGCATGCCCGAGTTCAGGTGCTCCAAGTCTTTGGCCTCGTGGGTTGCGCCGAGCATGTTGCTGTCGGTGCTGTAGGCCTTCTCAGCGCTCATCTTGTAGCCAAAGCCTTGCGCGGTCATGAACGCGCTCATCTCAGCGCGGCCGCCCAGCTCGTCGATGAACTGCTCATCCAGCCAAGGTTTGTAGATTTTCAGCTGCGGATTCGTGAGCAGGCCGTAGCGGTAGAAGCGCTCGATGTCGTTGCCCTTGTAGGTGCTGCCGTCGCCCCAGATGTGAACATCGTCTTGCTGCATCGCGGCAACAAGCATGGTGCCTGTGACGGCGCGACCGAGCGGCGTGGTGTTGAAGTAGGTGATGCCACCTGTAGAGATGTGGAAGGCGCTGCACTGCAAGGCGGCAATACCTTCGCCCACGAGCTGCGCACGGCAATCCACGAGACGGGCGATGCTTGCGCCGTATTCCATCGCTTTGCGCGGAATCGCGTCGTAATCCGGCTCATCGGGCTGGCCCAAATTGGCGGTGTAAGCATGGGGCAGCGCGCCCTTTTGCTTCATCCACACGAGCGCGGCCGAGGTATCCAAGCCGCCTGAGAACGCGATGCCCACCTTTTGGCCCGCAGGAAGAGATTGAAGGATTGAGGTCATAACCCGCTATTGTCGTTGGGCGCGGGCGCGGGGGAATGGACAGGCAGCGGAACAGCCGCAAACAGACGGCCGTTGGACGCAAAAGACGCAAAGGTTTCGCAAAAGGCGCGAAAAGCAGCCGTTGATTAGATTTTGTTATCCGATCGGGGATATTTTATTGACTTGTTGGATCAAGTCGATAAAAATACGCCATTCGGAGTTTTTGCGATGTGTGGGTGGATTTGATGCCTGAATCACCTCCGCTCGGTGTTTTCTTTCTGCTTTCCTTGCTTCTGCCGCATGACGCTTCAGACCATTCAGTCCACCGCCCAGCTCGGCGCGGCGATTCGCCAGCGCAGGCGCGAGGCGGGGCTGACGCTCGTGCTCGCGGCGCATGCCTGCGGTGTGAGCGTGAAGTTTTTGCAAGCTCTGGAGACGGGCAAACCGACCGTGCAGTTTGACAAAGCCCTCGGCGTGGCGCGGCACTTCGGCCTTACGCTTCAAATCGTTTGACGGACTGAATCGTGGCCAAGCTCAACATCTGGGTGGGAGCAGATCACGCTGCGGTGCTGCAATCTGAGGGCGGGGACTTTTCGCTGCGCTACACCGAGTCGTTTGCGCGGTCGCCGAAGGCGTTTGGCTTCTCACCGCATTTGCCGCCGGATCGTGTTTGCGTGGGCGCTGCGGTGAAACACTTCTTCAGCAACTTGCTGCCCGAAGGTCGGCCGCTGGAGGCGCTTTCGATGGCGCATCAGGTGAGCCAGTTCGATGTGTTTGGCATCCTGCGCAAAGTGGGCCGGGATTGCGCGGGCGCGCTCGTGATCGCTGACGAAGATGCGCCGCCACCCACGTTGCAAAACTTCAGCGCCGACGACTACGAAGCCCTGAGCCAGGCCGAGCTGCACCAGCGCATTGTGGAATCGCGCGCGCAAGACGTGCCGCTGATGTTTTGGCGGGGCAAGCGCCGCATGTCGCTGCCGGGTGTGCAAAACAAGCTTGGCATCTACATGGCGCAAAACGGCAGCCTGAGCCTGCCGCGAGACGGCGCGCCCAGCTCGCATATTCTGAAGGTGGGCAACGCGCGCCACCCCGACATGGCAGCCAACGAATTTGCCTGCATGCGCTTAGGCCAAGCCATCGGCTTACCCGTGCCCGATGTGCAATACCTGGAGCTGCCAGAGCCGGTGCTGCTGGTGCAGCGCTACGACCGCAGCTGG
>JAAFHN010000131.1 GCA_013298415.1 Comamonadaceae bacterium | reverse complement strand
ACATCGGGCGTGATGCTCACGATGCCTTCGAGCGTGTCGCCCAAGGCGCGGGGTTGCTCGAAGATTTCTTTTTGCATGTAGTGGCGGTAGGGCCCTAGCTCGGCTGCGCCGCTGTGGGCTTGCACGGTTTTCACCGGGCGCTGCACAGCTTTGCCGTCTTTGGCGACCACCCAGTATTTGCCGAGTTGCATGTCCACCTGGTCGCCTTCTTCCAGGTAGAGGATTTGGTCGGTCACGCCTGCGAGTGCCATCGCGTCGCTGGCCAAGAAGTGCTCCATGCCGTCTTTGCCCACGCCCAAAATCAGCGGCGAGCCTTGGCGGGCACCGGCCACACGCTGGGGCTCGTCTTTGTGAAAGCAGGCAATGGCGTAGGCGCCGTGCAGTTGGGCGAGTGCGCCTTGCAGGGCTTTGAAGATGTCGCCGTCGTAGAGGCTGTCGATCAGGTGGGCGATCACCTCGGTGTCGGTTTGGCTCAAAAACACGTAGCCCTTGGCTTTGAGCGCATCGCGCAGCTCGTCGTGGTTTTCGATGATGCCGTTGTGCACCAAGGCCACGCGGCCGGGGCGGCTCAAGGGCTCAGCACCTGGGCCGTGGCTGAAGTGGGGGTGGGCGTTGTGCACGGCTGGTGCGCCGTGCGTGGCCCAGCGGGTGTGGGCGATGCCGGTGAGGCCAGTGATGTCATCGGCCTTCACTTGGTCCATCAGCTCGGCCACGCGGGCGGTGGATCGGGCGCGCTTCAAGCCGCCGGCGTGTACGGCCACGCCGCAGGAGTCGTAGCCTCGGTATTCAAGGCGCTGCAAGCCCTGCACGAGCACGGGAACGATGTCACGGGTGGAAACGGAGCCGACGATGCCGCACATGGGATGATCTCCTGAGAGTTGGGTGAACTGCTGGATGCTCCACCAAAAGGAGCGGGGAAGGGGAAGTGTTTTCACAACACGAGGAAAGCACTGTAGGCAGATCAAAGTGCAATGAGCATGCAAAACACGCTATTTTTTGAAATATGCAGTCACATCGATGCGATGATGATTGAATATTGCAAACAAGCCCTGTTCAATGATGAATTTAGACGCACTTGATCGCCGCATCCTCGCGCAAATGCAGCGGGATGCATCGCTCACCAACCAAGATTTGGCCGCAGCGGTGTTGGCCACGCCCGCCACTTGCTTGCGGCGCGTGCGGCGCTTGCGCGAGGCGGGTCTGATCGAGCGGGTGGTGGCGCTCTTGAACCCGCAAATCGCACAAACTGCGCTCGGCGCGGGGCTGGACGCGGTGGTGGAAGTGAGCCTGGATGTGCAAAGCACGGATCGCTTGGATGGGTTTGAAGCGCGGGCGGCGGCTTTTCCAGAGGTGCAGCAGGTGCTGCGCGTGAGCCCGGGGCCAGACTTTGTGCTGCACATCCATGTGCGCGACATGCCCGCTTACCAAGCGCTGGCCCAAACGCTTTTTGCAGCAGACAGCAATGTGCGCAACGTGCGCAGCTTCTTCGTGACAAAGCGCGCAAAATTCGAGCCATCCATCCCGGTCCGTCCCTAAACCGTCTTTTAACCGTCCCTGCCGTTGTTGCGCCGCCTTGCCGTGCTGAAGCACTGTCGGCGGCAGCGTGCTTGAGGCAAGAACGGTTCAGGAACGGACCCCACCCCGGTACGCCCACATGATCTACACCTTCCAATCCAAAGCCAGCGGCAACGTGATCTACCTGGAAGGGCCGGGGCGGCAGGTGCTGGCGGCCATGGGCAAAGACTCGGATGCCAAAGGCATTTTGAAAGTGGCGCAAATGCCAGCGGCTCTGGCAGGCTTGGAGGCCAAAGCTGCGCAAGACGACGCAGACCGCGCCGAGCAAAAGGCCAAAGGCATGTCGCTCGATGGCGTGAGCTTTCGCATGCGCGCCGCGCCGATGGTGGCGATGGTGAAAACGGCGCAAAAGGCAGATGTGGACATTGTCTGGGGCGTTTGAGGCGTTTGAGGCGCAAACGCCCCTGATTGGAGGTACGCCTACCGCCCGTTCGGGCTGAGCCTGTCGAAGGCCCCAGCGATGCCCAACGACCAAGCTCAGGGCGAACGGAAGGCCGGGTGGGGGGCTGGAGAGTCAGATTTCACGAAAAATACCTCCTCTGTCCAGGTATTTACATCATTTGATGCTGCGAAATAAATAGCAACTAGCTGATCGTTGCGCCCGCTTCCAGCATGCGGGCTAAGCGCTGGGCGAGTTGCTCGTTGCTCAACGTTTCTCGAAAACGCTCAGCCAGCAGGGGCAGGCACAGGGGGCTGGGGTGCTGCAACTGCACGGCTTTCACAGCAAGCGCGCGCAGCGTGGCAAGTGCTGCTTGCATGCGGCTCAGCTCCAGCTCTTGGCTCAGCACTTCGCGCTCGGCTTGGGTGAGCAGCATGTTGCCTGCGTCGTACTTTTTGAACACCTCAAAGAAGAGGCTGCTTGATGCCTGCACCTGCTTGGTGCTTTTGGGCGCGCCGGGAAAGCCTTGAAACACCAAGCCGCTGATCCGAGCGATTTCGCGAAACCTGCGCTGCGCCAACTCGCCGCTGTTGAGCGAGGCCAGCACATCGGGCAGCAGGGCATCCGTCGTCCACACCTCGCGGGATAAGACCTGAGCCACGTCGAACGCCACGGCGCCCAGCAGCTCAAAGCCGTAGTCGTTCACGCTCATCGAAAATGTGTTGGGTGCCTCGCGCGCTAAGCGGTAGGCCACCAAGCTGGCCAGGCCCAAATTGGCCTGCCGCCCGGCAAACGGGTACACAAAGAGGTGTTGGCCCTCTTTGGATTGGAATTGCTCCACCAGCAGCGCATCGGGCGAGGGCAGCGCCGAGAGCCGGGCTTGGGTGAGCAGCATGGGCTTGGCGGCCTGCATCTCCGGCCCATCGAAGATGCCCTTCGCGGCATCGCGCATGAGCAGCAACACCGCTTCCGCCATTTCCGTGGAAAGCGGCATTTTTCCGCCGCCCCAAGCCGGCACGATGCCTTTGGGCTTGGTGGCGCGCTTCACCTGGGCCGTCATGTCAGCCAAGCGGATGAATTCCAGCACTTTTCCCGCGAAAACGAAGCAGTCCCCCCGCTTCAGCCGGGCTAGAAAGCTTTCTTCCATGTGGCCAATCGTTGCGCCATTCAGGTATTGCACTTTCAAGCTGCCATCGCTCACGATGGTGCCGATCGCCATGCGGTGGCGGCGGGCTGCTGCTGTGTTGCTCACCCGGTAGGTGCCGTCTTCGCCTTTTTGGATGCGGTGGTAGTCGGGATAGGCATGAAGGCTTTCGCCGCCACGCTCACAAAATGAGAGCGCCCAATCGAATTCTTGCCTGGACAGAGTGGCAAAAGAAGCACAAAAACGCACTTCGGCAAACAAGTCATCTGCCCGAAAGCCGCCCCCGAGCGCCACGGTCACCATGTGCTGCACCAGCACATCCAGCGGCTTGTCAGGGCTTTGGCGCGATTCCACCTGGCCGCGCGCAACAGCTTGGCGGGCGGCGGCGGCTTCCACGAGCTCAAGGGTGTTGGTGGGCACCAGCGTGGCACGGCTTTCCCGCCCTGGCGCGTGGCCGCTGCGGCCTGCGCGCTGCATGAGCCGCGCCACACCTTTGGCAGAGCCGATTTGCAACACGCGCTCTACCGGCAAGAAATCCACACCCAAATCCAAAGAAGAAGTGGCCACCACGGCCAGCAAGCGGCCCGCCTTCAGCTCAGCTTCCACCCACTCGCGCACCGCCTTGTCCAAACTGCCGTGGTGCAGCGCCACCGTGCCCGCCAGCTCTGGCGCGGCGTTCAAGATCAACTGGTACCAAATCTCAGCTTGGCTGCGCGTGTTGGTGAACACGAGCGCGCTGCCGCCTGAGGCCGCCGTTTCCCGCAGCTCGGCCACCACTGGCTCCACCATGCGCGCACCCAAATGCCCCGCCCACGAGTAGCTGCCGGGCTGATCGGGGATCAAGGCATCGATGCGCAGGGCCTTGGAAGTGTTTCCGCGCACCAAAATGGCGGGTTTTGAAGCATTTTCACCCCTCTGTTCAAGTATTTGTTGCATCGCCTGCTCTGAATTTCCTAGCGTGGCGCTCATGGCCCAGGTGAGCAAACTGGGCTGGATTTGGCGCAGGCGAGCGAGTGCAAGCTGCACTTGCACGCCGCGCTTGTTGGCGATCAGCTCGTGCCATTCGTCCACCACCACGGCTTGCAAATCCGCCAATTCCTCGCGCAGCTTCGGGCGGGTGAGCATCAGGCTCAGCGATTCGGGCGTGGTGACCAGCACCGTGGGCCAGCGTTTGTCTTGCCGGGCGCGCTCGGCACTCGGCGTGTCTCCCGTGCGCAGGCCCACGCTGGCCTGCGGGCACAGCGCCGCAAGCGGCTTTTGCAGGGCTTTCACGGTATCGGCCGCCAGTGCCCGCATCGGCGTGATCCAGATCACGGCCAGCGGCGGCACTTCTCGGGGGTGGGCCTCGGCGCGCTGAGCGATGGCCTCAGCCAAGCCGCCGAAGGCCGCCAAGGTTTTGCCGCTGCCGGTGCTGGCGTGCAAAAGCCCGCTTTGGCCGCGCGCTTGCGCCGCCCACACATCGCGCTGGAAAGCAAACGGCGCAAAGCCCTGCGCGGCAAACCAGCGCTCGAGCCGCAGCGCGCTCACGATTTGGCGACAGAGGGCCTGGAAGGGCCGGAGCGGGCTGGCTTGGCCGCGCCATCCATGCCCACGGGCTCGGCAGTGTCGGGCGACAAGCCCCGGCCGAGCGCCAATGCATGCGTGCGCCCGTTGGCCAGCGGCACCCGCACGGAAGCCACAAGGCCGCTTGGAAAAGCGTTGTCGAGCGTGAAGGTTGCGCCAATGGCTTTGCAAATGTCTTGGCAAATCACAAGGCCCAGGCCAGCACCCGCGTGCTCGCTCACCTCGGTGGATTTACCGGAAAAGGGCACAAAGAGGCCGTCTCGCTGGTCAGCGGCCATGCCCGGCCCGCTGTCGGCGATGCTGAGCACGGCGCAGTCGCCATCGTTGACCAGCATGACCACCAGCAAGCCGCCTTCGGGCGTGAAGCGGATCGCGTTGGCGAGCAAGTTTCGGGTGAGCTCGCTCAGCATCCAGTCGTGCGCGCGCACCTGGGCGGCGTCGGTGTCGATGTCGAATTCAATATCTCGCTGCGCGATCAACGGGGCCAGCGCCAAAGCCACATCGCGCACCACGGCATCGAAGGCCTGCACCGGTGTGCCATCGCGGGCTGCCACCAAGCGCATTTGCTCCACTTGGGCCAGCGCCAGCATCTGGTTGGCCACGTGGGTTGCGCGATCGATGGTGGCATTGATTTCACGCAAGCCCTGCATGGGCTCCACATCACCGCGCAGGGTGGATTGAGCTTGCACTTTCAGCACCGCGAGCGGTGTGCGCAATTGGTGGGCCGCATCGCGCACGAAGCGCTTTTGCCGCTCGCCCACGTCGTGCAAGGCGCTCAGCATGCGGTTGGCAGCTTCCAGCGCCGGGCGCAGCTCGCGCGGGGCTTCGCGCACATCCACTGGCGAGAGGTCTTGCGGATCGCGGGCCTCAATTTGCCTGCCGATCCGCCGCACGCCACTGGTTGCGCGGTGCACCACGGCAAACACCACGGCATACATCAGCATCAGCATCAGCGCATGGTGCCCCACCGCTTGGCGCAGCGCATTGCGCGCAAGCGAAAGGCGCAGCTCCAAGGTTTCAGCCACGTCAATCTGCGCCATCGCGGCAGTTGCGGCGTTGGACAGCGGCTGCATCAGGCGCGCCACACGCACGTCGCGGCCGTCGTAGTTCGCATCAAAAAACTCCACCAAGGCAGCGTAGCCATGGCCTTCGGGTTTGCTCAGTGGGCTCAGCTGCATGTCGGGATAGCCAGACACCAAGCCGCCTCGGGCATCGGTGACGCGGTAAGTCATGCGGGTGCGGGAATCGGCTTCAAAGGCTTCGAGCGCGGCGTACGGCACTTGCGCCACGATTTGTGAATCGCTTGCGCCGCCTCGCAATTCGAGTGACTCTCCGATGGTTTTTGCAGAAGCAAGCAGGCTGCGGTCGTAGGCTGCGTTCAGAGCGCTCAAGGTTTCTTGGTACACCAGCACCGCGTGAAGGGCCACAAAAAGGCTCATGCACACGCCCAGGCCCCACATCAATTGGCGCTGCAGCGATGGCCCGCCACCGCTGCGCTGCGCTGGTTCTGCGCGCGTGGTTGCAGCTTGCTCAGCAGCCACGGCCGAGGTGCGAGGGTTGCGCCATCAACCGGGGCTCTTTCACACGTGTTCTGGTGTTCGGCCTGTGTGCTGCCGCGCGAATCAGTTCGCGCTCACGTGGTCTTGCAGCAAATAGCCCAGGCCGCGCAGGGTCACGAGCTGTGTGTGGCAGCCGGCATCGCGCAGCTTTTTGCGCAGGCGATAGGCCACCACTTCCACGGCATCGAGCGCCACATCGCTGTCGCCTGCGAAAACTGCGTCAAAAAGCCGCTCTTTGCTCATGGCCTGACCAGGGCGGTGCATGAGCGCGCGCACCATGGCCGATTCGCGGGGCGATAAATCCAGCGGCCTGCCACTCACTTGGGCCATGCCGCTTTGCTCGTCAAACGACAAACCACCCACCAATTGGGTGCTGGCCGCGCCAATGCCAGCCCTGCCGCCGCCCATTTGGCTTGCGCGGCGCACCAAAGCCCGGATGCGGGCTTCTAGCTCGTCCAGATCGAAAGGCTTGGAGATGTAGTCATCAGCCCCCACATTCAGGCCCAAAATTTTGTCGCCCACGGTGCCGCGTGCCGTGGTGATGATCACCGGTGTTTGCAAGCCCTTGGCGCGCGCTTGGCTGAGCACTTCCAGGCCGTCTTGGCCTGGAAGTGTCAGGTCAAGCACCACCACATCGGGGCGCAAGTTCAGCCACTGCTCCACGGCTAGCGCGCCATCGGCGCATTGGTGCACTTGAATGCCTTGGCGCGACAGGGTGCGCGCCAGGGTGGTGCGCAAAAAGCTGTCGTCTTCAATGAGGAGAACTTGCATGCAAACATTTTGTGCGATTGCAAGCGAGCTGTCATCCGCAGAAACCGCAGCACGGCCAGGCGCCTGCTGACCCGTTGGCGACACATGCGCCCCCGCTCAGGGAAGCTCTGCAAAACC
>JAAFHN010000655.1 GCA_013298415.1 Comamonadaceae bacterium | reverse complement strand
GAGCTGGAAAAAGGCTTTGGCTTTTTCCAAAGCAAGCCCGCCACCGCCTTCAGCCCCGTGGCCGTGACCTTGGATGAACTCGGCGATGCCTGGCAATCAGGCCGCTTGCACTTGCCGCTGCAAAGCACTTGGAATGGCCGCAAAGTGGGCATGTGCGACGCAGGGCCTGAGATGACCTTTCACTTTGGCCAACTGATCGCCCACATCGGCAAAACCCGCAACGTGCGAGCAGGCTCCATCATTGGCAGCGGCACCGTCAGCAACAAAGGCGTGGAAGAAAGCGGCGCCAGCGGCGTGGTGAAAACCTGGCCCAAAGGCTACAGCTGCATTGCCGAAAAGCGCGCCATCGAAACCATCTTAGACGGCAAACCCACCACCGCCTTCATGCAGCATGGCGACACCATCCGAATCGAGATGAAAGGCAAAGACGGCCAAAGCATCTTCGGCGCCATTGACCAGCGCATTCAGGTGATGGAAAAAGCTTGATCGCTACCAAATACGCAGCTACAAAACTTTTAAATGCCTGGACAGGATGGCATTTTTACCTGATTCGGATTAGGGCTCAGATGCATAGACCCCTCCGTTCGGGCTGAGCTTGTCGAAGCCCCTGGCATGCCCAACGACCAAGCTCAGGGTGAACGGGTTTCTATCTGAGGCACGGTCCTGATCAGGCATTTTCATTGGAATTTGCCGCTACGCTGCCCGGCGGTAAAGCGTCAGTGAATGCTTGATTCGGAGTCGTCTTCTGGCGCTTGCGCCAGGCAGCCGGTGAACACCATTGCGGCCAGATCTGCGCACAACAACGGCCGGGCGGCTCCGTCCAGCGTGTGCCACAGATCACCGTAGGTGAGTGGCCCTGCGCCAAAAAGGTAGAGGATTGCCAAGTGCCGCGTTTCCAAAAGCGCGGGCGAAATTTGCGGAAAGTGCTTGAGCACCATGCTGCCGCCCTTCACCCAGTCGGGCGTTTGCGTGAGGGCGTCGTTGCTGTGCAGGCCGTACCACCACAGCACATCTTGCAGCGGCACGGTCTCAAAACCTTTGCGCGGCTTGGCTGCTGCGGCGGCGGGCCTCAGCTGGCCGTCCACCAGTTCTTGTTGGGCGCGCTCAATGTCTAGCTCTGCCAGGTGCGCAACGCGACCCATCGGATCCAGCACAGCGATCAGGTCGCCTTTGGCAAAAGCGTGCAGGCAATGCCCACGCAGCTCGGCGCGGTGATCCCAAAGCACTTGGCCAATGCCGCAATGGGCCCGTCCAAACCGCGCCAGCGGCGTGCCAGCATGCAGTGCATCGGGTGTAGAGCGGCGCGGGGTAAAGCCTTCGGGTCGTGCCCGCGCAAGCTCGCTGGCATCGGCTTGCCAATTTCGGTTTGAGTGCGCGGCAAAGCGAAGCCGCAGTCGAGGGTCTCCGTGTCGAAGCGCCACCTCCTGCGCGTCTGGCAAAGAACTGTCAAAGTCAGGCTCTGCAGCTGCTCTTGCCCGCTCAGCCTCCAGGGCGGCCGGCATGGTTGCCATCAACCAATTGAAAGAAAGTAGCGAGCGGTCCATCTTGCTCTCCTTGGCTTCGAGTTTTGGAACTGCTGAATGTCAAGTTTTGTATTTTGTGGGTTTTCGGACGCTGTGTCGCGCTTTCCCATGGTTGACGAGTGGCGTTGCACCACTTCGCTGCACGAAGACTGGAAACTTGGATGGCGTGGTGCCCGCCGGGCGGACCCGCGCGGCGCGCTGGCGCACAAGCCTTTGAGTTGGTTCAGCCCCAGCGAGAGCAAGAGCCTTCAGCGATGTCAGGGCCCGCTATTCAGGCCCACATTCCTCAGCCGCTGCTGCGCCAGCGGGCAACGGCGGGCGCTCAGTCTTGCGCAGCTTCAGCTTGGAGGGCGCTGCTGGAGGTGATCACGATGCGGCCATAGCGCTGCGACACGGCGCCTGCTTCGCGCAAGCTGCCCAAGTGCGTGGCAATGGATTGGCGAGACAGGCCCAGCATCATGCCGAGCGACTCGTGCGACAAGGCCAGTTCGCGTTTGGCGGAGCCATCGGGCCGCTCATCGT
>JAAFHN010000294.1 GCA_013298415.1 Comamonadaceae bacterium | reverse complement strand
GCCCTGAGGAGCGGCGGGTTCGCCGCCAAGTGCGCAGGCAGGCGGAGTTTTACAAGCACATGATGTCCTACATCGGCGTGAACACTTTCTTGTGGATCATCTGCGTGTGGACGGTGGGCTGGGGGCGGCCGATTTGGTACTACTGGGCGATTTGGCCCACGATGGGATGGGGCATCGGGCTTTTCTTTCACGCGCTTGGTACCTTGCCTTACTTTCACCGCTGGGGCACCGATTGGGAAGAGCGCAAGGTGCAAGAAATCCTGAGCCGCGAGAAGAGCCGTGGCTGAACGCGGGCAAGAGCAGCTCGACTACGAGCTGACCAAAAAACGCGCCTACAAGCGGGTGAAGGAGCTGCGCGCGTACTACATGAGCATCGCCGTGTATTGCGTGGTGATTCCGGGAATCTGGATCATCAACTTGCTCACCATGACTCAGGGCAAAGAAGTGACCTGGGCGATTTGGCCCACCCTTGGCTGGGGCTTGGGTCTGGCGGTTTGGGGCGCCAGCCTGTGGTTGGCTGCGAATGGCAACCTGTTTGGCCCAGACTGGGAAGAGCGCAAAGTGCAGGAATACCTGGCGAGGGCTAACTTGAAGCGCGTCAGCAGCGAAAAGCAGCTCGTGCAGGCCCAGTTGCGCCTTCTGCAAGCGCAGATTGAGCCGCACTTTCTCTTCAACACCTTGGCCAATGTGCAAAGCTTGGTCAAGCGCGAGCCAGACACGGCTCAAAACATGCTGGATCACTTCATCACCTACCTGCGCCAAAGCTTGGCCGCCAGCCGAAAGGGCGAGGGCACGCTCGGGCAAGAAGTGGATTTGCTGCGCAACTTCCTCGAAATCCTGCGTCTGCGCATGGGCGCGCGCTTGAACTACAGCTTGGATGTGCCACAGGGCTTGTTGAACCAGCCACTGGCTCCGATGCTGCTGCAGCCCTTGGTGGAAAACGCGATTCGCCACGGCCTGGAGCCCAAGGCCGAAGGCGGCACCCTGAGGGTGGCTGCCCGAACTGAGGGCAGCCAGTTGATCATCGACGTGAGCGACGATGGCCTGGGTTTTGAGGGCGCGCCGCCTGCCGGGCCACGCAGCGACGGCAGCGGTGTGGGCCTGGCCAATCTGCGCGAACGGATTGCCATGCTCTACGACGGCAAGGCGAGCCTGGAGCTGATGGAGGCATCGCCCGGCACGCTCGCAAGGCTTTCGCTGCCCTTGAGAGTCTGATCCCGGTTTGAAATCGGGTCACAAGCGAGTTGCAAGGTCGTTTGGCGTGATTTTGAAGTCAAATCCCACCTCTGTCCATATGAAATAAACATTCATTGCTATACATTTTGAAATCATGCACAACCCGCCCACCGCCCTGATCGCCGACGACGAAGCCAATCTGCGCACACATTTACGCGACCTGCTGGCCGAGGCCTGGCCGGAGCTGCGGGTGGTGGCGGAGGCCGCGAACGGTGAAGAAGCAGTGAAGCTGATCGACGCACTTCAACCCAGCGTGGCGTTCCTCGACATCAAGATGCCGATCTTGAGTGGCTTGGAAGTGGCGCAGAGCATTCAGGCCGCGACGCGCATCGTGTTTGTAACGGCCTACGACGAATTCGCCGTGCATGCCTTCGAGCGCCAGGCGGTGGACTATTTGCTCAAGCCGGCGAGCGTGGCGCGCTTGGCGCAAACCGGATCGCGGCTCAAAGCGGCTTTGGAGCAATGCACACCGCTGGCCGACATCGCTGCGCTTGCCAAACTGCTGCGCCAGCCCAGCGCTGCGGCCGCTCGGAGCCACTTGCGCTTCGTGCGCGCCAGCCGCGGCGACACGATCTACCAGGTGCCAGTGGAAGAAGTGCTCTTTTTTCAGAGCGACAACAAGGTCACGCTTGTGCAAACGGCGCAGCATGAGTACGTGATTCGCACAGCGCTGAGTGAGCTGCTGGACCAGCTCAACCCACAAGATTTTTCACAAATCCACCGCAGCCACATCGTGAACATGAATCAAGTGCTGAGCGCTCAACGAGATCTGGGCGGCAACATGCAGCTTCGCCTGCGTGGTCATGGCAAAGAGCTGCCCGTTGCCAGGGCGTATCAGGGGCTCTTTAAGCAGATGTAGCGGGTTGCATCGCGGCCGTTGCCGCAGCGTCCAGCACGCCAGCGTGCTCTCCCGCGCTCGGCGTGAGCTCGATCCGCCAATCTGGGTGCGCGGCACGCAAATCGGCCACCAAGGCGGGCAAGTCCTCCCGCGCATGCTTTCCCACGCCAAAAAACAAGGGAAATATCCTCACTGTCCTGATATTTACATCATTTGTTGCTATCGTTTTTGAATTGATGACATCTTGCAGCTGAGCGAAAGCGGTGGGCAAATCTGGCTCGCAAAGCTCCAGATAGGCGCAGGCCACCGCCGCATGCGGCGCGCGGTCGGCAATCCGCTGTGCCACAGACTCCACAGGCAGCCGCCAAAGCGGATCCCGCGAGCCGTGGGCAAACACGATGATGCCGTCGGGTTGAGAGGCTGTTGAGGGGCTTTGGGCAGGCGTCGTCATCGTCGAAAAACCAGCCAGGCGAAGCCTGAGAGTGAGATGGCCAAATAGAGCGAACTTGGGATCGCGGCAGCCACCCAAGGCTCCCAATCGCTGATGTTGCCGATGTAGCCAAACATGTTGTTCAGCAAAAAGAAGCTGATGCCGATCAGCACGCCCATGAACACATAGCCCGTGATGCCGCCAGATCGAAAGTGAAGGTATGCAAAGGGCAAGGCCAAAATCACCATCACGATGCAGCCCACGGGATAAAACACCTTGCGCCAAAACGCGATTTCAAACTGTTGTGAGGCTTGGCCGTTCGCCTTCAAGTGCCGTGTGTAGTTCCACAAATCAAGCGTTCGCATGCGCTCGGGCTTCAGCAGGGCGGCAGCCACCATGTCGGCGGAAATGCTGGTGACGAAGGTGGAAGTGGCCAAAACCTCGCGTTTGGCCACAAATCCTACTTCGATATCGGCCACAGCGAACGAAGCCAGTGTTTTGCTGTTTTGGATCGGCACGCTTGTTGCAAATCGGGTGATGGCCGCGTCGGTCAGCAGCCATTGGTCGTCTTGAATCGTGGCTTTCTTGGCGCGGGTCAGCGCAGTCACGTGGCCTTGGTCGTCAAACTCAAAAATCCGCAGCACCACAAGCTGCCCATCGGCAGCCATGTTGCCCACATTCACGGTCACATTGCGCTCCGGCTGCTTTTCGCGCAGCCATGCGCCCGTGAGACCGGTGGTGAGCAGCCCTTGGTACTTGGCCTTGATCATCTGGCCGCCCTTGTCGGCAGCGGGGGCCACGTAGTCGCCAATTGCCAGCGTGAGCAGTGCGAAGCTCAAACCCAGCCCCAACAACTGCTTGAGCGCTCGCCAAGGCCCAAGGCCGCTGGTGCGCAAAATGGTGAATTCGCTGCTTTCCGCCAAGCGCGCCATCACAAACACCGTGCCGATCAGCACTGTGATCGGCAGCAGCTCATACACATGCGCTGGAATTTGCAGCAGCGCAAACTGAATCGCGTGGCGCAGCTGGTAGTTGTTGCCGTTGCGACGAATCCACTGCAATTCGTCCACAAAGTCAAAAAACAAAAAGAGCGCGATGAAACCGATGGTGACGAAAGTCACCGCCACGATGACTTCGCGGTTGATGAGTTTGCGCAGGGTGCCAGACACGCTATGCCTTCCTGACCGAGCGAGCGCGGTGGATGCTGCGCAACACGAGCGATTTCACGCTGAATCCCAGATGGCGCTTGTAGAGCCAGATGAGCGAGAAAAGAAACACGCCGCCGTGCAGCACCACCAGGTAGGGCACGGCTTTCACGCGGCTGCCCGCGATCCAGGCCTGGCCCAGATTCACCAAGTTGTAGTAAACGATGAAGGCAAACATTGCAAAGATCAGGTTCGAGCTGCGGCTGGCGCGGGGGTTCGCCGTTGACACGGCCAGCGCCAAAATCACCAGATTCGCGGCTGTGAGCACCAAACCCACGCGCCAGCTGAGTTCGCCCAGAAAGAGCGGCGTTTTTGCGGCGGCGAGCACGAGGGTGCTGATCTGGCGTGGCGGCGGTTGCGCTGGATCGATGCTGTAGTCCTCGCGCACCTTGGTGCCGTACTCGGCGAAATTGCTGAGCTTGACGGATTGCGTGGCCTTTTCGGTTTCCACGCGCTGGCCCACGTTGAGCAAGATGTAGCGGTCGCCATCGATGTTGGCCACGCGGCCATCTTTGGCTGATGTCACCGACTCTTTTTCTGCGTTCTGCGTGGAAATGAAAATGTTTTTGCCAGTTTTGTTGGCGCTCGAGTCTTT
>JAAFHN010000423.1 GCA_013298415.1 Comamonadaceae bacterium | reverse complement strand
GGGCTGCCGGGCTAAAAGGCTTGTAAGTGCAGCAACTTCTTCTGATTGCTGAAGATATGCAATAGGCGGAATTCAACAAATTGGAGGTCTTTGTGATGATGAACAGAAGAGCAACGAATGAAAAAAAACTGCTGCTGGACTTTGAACAGGGGCAGCTTTCATATGAACAGGGCAGATCAAAAATCATTAGTCAAAATCGACGAAAGTTCTTGAAATTGCCAATTGCTTGCGGATTGATTTTGAAAGCTCAACATCTGCTTGCCGAGCTTCCTCCGGGGCCTGGGCCTGCGACCCTTGAGCGTCGTATTGAGCGCAATACTGTATTTATATTAGTTGGCACGCCTAAAAGAATTATGTATGTGCCGGAAGAATTCATTAAAAAATTCTATGAGGCAAGATGGGCAGACCCCGAGTACGCGCTTCTAAAAAAAAATCAAGCGTCTGAGTTGGACTACAAAAAGTTTCACGAAAAATTTCAAAAAAAATGCCCAATAAACGAAGATGAATTTCGATTAAGACCTGAAACCGAGCTGACAGGCGCAGCATCTCCTTTTCTGGAGTTTGATATTAAACGTGTGGAATTCAAGAAAACCACAAACGACTCATTTGATATGAGTTCCAAAATTCAATATTTCAAGCTAGGGCCAGGATTGAGACGACACGATGAATATCGACATGCCTGGGAATCCGTTTTAGGGAAGGAGGTCATCCTGCTAACCAGTGGCGTTATTGGGCCTAGTGCGATTACGTACCTACCGTACCCTTTCCCGGTTCATGTGTTGGCAATGGGGAATCATTGGCGTGATCATTTGCCAATATCAATGGCTGAATTTTCGGAAATTCGGGCGATTGCCAGACGTTTGAATTTTGTACGTCCTTAAACTTATTTGTATTATTTGGAGAAAATGATGATTGTTGAATCTGATTTAATTGTGGAAACGGCTCTGCTATTGCTTGATCCACTGCCAAACGACGGCTACATGAGACCGTATCCGGCCAATACCATTGAAGTTTCGTTTTTGACTGTTTTGCCGAATTATTCCGGGCCGGATTCGGCAATGAATAATGGATTCGCAAACGCGGCACAGGGCGGCCCAAAGTTCGCGGCCTTTGATGCAGACCAGCAAGCTGCAGTAAAAAGAGCATTCGACGATATATCAAAAGTTGCCAACGTTAACTTTGTTTTTACTACTTCCCCAGGGCCTGGCGCGATCAGGCTTGGTATTGCAGATTTGAGAGATGACAAAGGCGGGAAGATTGGCGGAAGAAATATCCGATTTTGGGAAGATCGTGGAATACCGCGTGTCAATGATATATTTATAGACGTCGCGGAAATTGGTTTAAGCCCACTTCTATCTGTTGGCTCATACACTTATTACGCCGTACTTCATGAGATTGGCCACGCTCTAGGATTGGAGCACCCAACGGAGGAAGGAAACACTTTATCCCCTTTGGTGTCGCGCGCAGCCTCTGTTATGTCATATGCTGATTTAATTGAAGGTGGTGGTGCAAAAGTCAATAGCAACGTTTTTGGCATGACCCCGCTTGTTCTTGATATCAAAGCACTTCAGACTTTATGGGGTGCCCGCAATACACATTTGACTGGGAATACGGGGTATATATTCCGACCAACCGATCAGCCAGTTACAACTGGTGTAAGTGATGTTGCAATTTACCGCAATCAGATTAGATCGCTCTGGGACGCCGGCGGCATCGACACACTGAATGCGTCCCTCTACACGAGCCCAAATGAAAAACTCGTTATTTCACTCAATCCAGAATATTTGAGTTCTATTGGTGGGGTTAAAAATATTGGCGTTGCGTTCGACGCTGAATTTGAAAATGCGATTGGCGGTGCTGGAAGCGACACCATTATTGGAAATGACCTTGCGAACAGGCTGGAAGGCGGAGGTGGTAAAGATGTCTTAACTGGCGAAGCAGGTGTGGATACTTTGCTGGGCGGGGGAGATGACGACACTTTAGACGGTGGAACTCAAGACGATATATTGGATGGCGGTGCTAACAATGATATCTTAATTGGTGGTGACGGAATAGATACCTACAAATTCAGCGGTATATTCGGTAAAGATGTCATTCGTGATTCAGATGGCAAAGGAATTATTGAAATCAATGGCGTCGCGATTGAGACCGCTGGCGACACGGCTGGTAACGGCAGTGGCTGGCGGAACGTCTGGCAGGCCAAAATTGCCGGGCAGGATTACACATACACCTTGTATGGTGAGCAAGCCACCGGGTACTCGTTGCTAATAAAAAAGGCTCGAGATACCAGTAATACGGCCACCATTACTATCCAGAATTTCAACCTCGCCGAAGCCCTGAAAGACGAAGGCTACCTGGGCATCAAACTAGACCCCAACCAGCACGTAGCTCTTACACAAGGCGACGGCACCACGGTCGGGGCTACAACAGCCAACGTCTACGCCGATCCCAACTTCAACGAAGCCGCACTCCAGGGCAAATCAAGCACCCAGCCCGAAGGCGGTGGCCAGTCGTACACCATAGCCCTGGCCCGCGCGGCCAACGACGGCGACACCCTCACCCTGGCCGTCTCGGGCGATGCAGCAGGCGACCTGCAAGCCGTCCTCGGCGACACCACCGTCCCCGCCAACGGCGCCGTCATCACCCTGACCGAAGGCCAGACCGAAGTGCGCTTTGCCCTGATCAGCAACACCGCCATCGACTCCGACAAAACCGCCACCTTAAGCGCCACGTACAACGGCAAAGACCTGCAAGGCCAGAGCCAGAGCGCCACCAGCAACACCTGGGGCCTCACCCTCAAAGATGGCGGCGAAGCCACCACCACCCTGAATGGTGACTACGCTGTGGACGCCGTCACACCCCCGAACAGCGCCAGCGGCATCACCATTACCCGGGGTGGCATCGAAACTGTCAGCCTGGGCGAGACCTACTACACCGTAGACGCCGCAGGCAACCTGCAAACCGGCAGCGGCCCCCTGATCACAGACAACACCCTGTATGGCGGCGCAGGCAATGACGCCATCAACGGCCTATCGGGCAACGACGGCATCAACGGCGGGGCCGGGGCCGACACCTTGGACGGCGGCGATGGCGACGACTTGATTGCTGGGGGCGCGGGCAGCGACACCATCAAAGGCGGCGCAGGCAAAGACATGATCTTCAGCGCCGGGCAGTTGGCTGGCGACCAACAACGCGGCCCGCGCGACCTGGTCAGCCTGTGGTACCCGCCACCCGCAGGA
>JAAFHN010000612.1 GCA_013298415.1 Comamonadaceae bacterium | reverse complement strand
CCACGAAGTCACGCCGCCCAAGGGATTCAAAGAGGCCTACCAGACGTATGTGGCTGGCGGCTGGCCCGCACTCAGCTGCGATCCGGCGCTTGGCGGCCAGGGCCTGCCGATTGTGGTGAACCAGGCCATCTACGAGATGCTCAACAGCTCCAACCAGGCCTGGACCATGTACCCCGGCCTCACGCACGGCGCTTACGAGTGCTTGCATGCGCACGGCACGCCCGAGCAAAAGGCCATGTACTTGACCAAGCTCACGAGCGGCGAGTGGACGGGCACCATGTGCCTGACCGAGCCCCATTGCGGCACCGACTTGGGCATGCTGCGGGCGAAAGCCGAGCCTCAAGCCGACGGCACCTACAAAATCACCGGCGGCAAGATTTTCATCAGCTCCGGCGAGCATGATTTGGCGGGCAACATCATCCATTTGGTGCTGGCCCGCTTGCCCGAAGCACCGATCGGCACCAAAGGCATCAGCCTCTTTGTGGTGCCGAAATTCCTGGTGAACAAAGACGGCTCCCTCGGCGCGCGCAACGCGATTTTCTGCTCTGGCCTGGAGCACAAAATGGGCATCCACGGCAACTCCACCTGCCAAATGACGCTCGACGGCGCAGTGGGCACCCTGGTAGGCGAGCCCAACAAAGGCTTGAACGCCATGTTTGTGATGATGAACGTGGCCCGAATTGGCGTGGGCATGCAGTCGCTGGGGCTCACCGAAGTGGCCTACCAAAAAGCGCTGGCCTATGCCAAAGACCGCTTGCAAGGCCGAAGCCTCACCGGCCCCAAGATGAAAGACAAGCCCGCCGACAGCATCTTGGTGCACCCCGATGTGCGCAAGATGCTGCTCACGGCCAAGGCCTATGCCGAAGGTGGCCGCGCGCTCAGCCTGTATTGCGCGCAGCTGATTGATCGTGAGCTGAACCACCCTGATGAGAAGGTGCGTAAAGAATCAGCCGAGCTGGTCGCGCTGCTCACGCCCATCGTGAAAGCCTTCCTTACTGACAACGGCCACATCGCAACGAACGCCTGCATGCAAGTGTTTGGCGGGCATGGCTTCATTGCCGAATGGGGCATGGAGCAATACGTGCGCGACAACCGCATCAACATGATCTACGAAGGCACGAACACGATTCAGTCCCTCGATCTGCTGGGCCGAAAAGTGTTGGGCAACAACGGCGCGACGCTGAAAAAATTCGGCAAGCTCGTCGGCGCGTTTGTGGAAGCGAATGCGGTGGATGAAAAAATGGCCGAGTTCATCAACCCGCTCGCTTACTTGGGCGACCAGGTGACCAAGCTCACCACCGAGCTGGGCTTTCGCGCCTTCCAAAACACCGATGAAGTGGGCGCAGCAGCAGTGGATTACTTGCGCGTGTGTGGCCACTTGGTGTTCAGCTATTTCTTCGCCCAAATGGCCAAGATCGCACTCGAGCAAATCGCTGCGGGCAACACCGACAACTTCTACTTGGCCAAGCTGCAAACGGCGCGCTTTTACTTCGCAAAGCTCATGCCCGAGACGAATTCGCTCATCCGCACCGCGAAGACGGGTGTGAAACCCTTGATGGACACGGAAGCCGTGTTCGCCTGAAACTGGCAACCTCTTTTTCCAACCCGGAGAACTTCATGCATTTCATCAAATTCATCGCCGCCTTCGCAGCCATGGGCGCAGCCTTTGCCGCCAGCGCTCAAAACACCCCAATCGGCAAGTGGCACTCGGTCGACGAAAAGACCAAAGAAATCAAGTCTGAAATCACGATCACCGAGGCCAACGGCGCCCTCTCGGGCCGCATCACCAAGCTGCTGGCTAAGACGGCCAAGCAAGACGCCGTGTGCGACAAATGCACCGACGCCCGCAAAGACAAGCCGCTCATCGGGCTTGACATCATTCGCGGCGGCAAAAAAGAAGCCGAAGCCGATGTGTGGAGCGGCGGCAAGATTTTGGACCCCGAAAGTGGCAAAGAGTACTCACTCAAGCTCACGCCCAAAGACGGCGGTGCCAAGCTCGATGTGCGCGGCTCCATCGGCCCGTTTGGTCGCACGCAGACCTGGGTGCGTACGCAGTAATCCAGCTGCAATCTTCACAGGAGATCAGGAGTTCAGGAGTTGAGAAAACCGACTCTGAATGCTCCTTGTCTCCTTATCTCCTGTTTAACTTGGCTGTGGTATGACTCGATTCAACGTCAAAAAAGTAGCCGTGCTCGGCGCGGGTGTGATGGGGGCGCAGATTGCGGCGCACTTGGTGAATGTCAA
>JAAFHN010000108.1 GCA_013298415.1 Comamonadaceae bacterium | reverse complement strand
CCCCTGCGCGGCAACCTCGACACGCGCCTGCGAAAGCTGGATGAAGGCCAATACGATGCCATCGTGCTCGCGGCAGCCGGGCTGATTCGGCTGGGTTTGCGGGATCGCATTCGCGCCACGTTTTCGCTGCAAGAGATGCCGCCCGCTGCAGGGCAAGCAGCGCTTGGGATTGAGGTGATGTCGTCTCGCGCGGATTTGATGGCGATTTTGGCTTCACTCAACCACGCGCCGACCGCCCTGGCAGCCGAGGCCGAGCGGGCCGTGAGCCGCGCATTGGGCGGCAGCTGCACCCTGCCCTTGGCGGCGCATGCCACTTGGGGTGCAGTCGGCGAGTTGCATCTGCAAACCGCCTTTCTGGCACCGGGTGCGCAAACGCTTCGGCATGCCCGAGCCATTGCGGCCGTGGCCGCGCCCAGCGAGGCCCGAGCCTTGGGCGCGCAAGTGGCGGCGCAACTGCAAGCGAGCTGAGCACCGCATGGCCGTGATCGTGGCGCGGGAGGCGGTGGAGGCTCAGCGCTGGGCCCAGGCCCTGCGCGAGCAAGGTATCGACGCGCAGGCGTTTGAAGGCATGCATGTGCGGCCCACGCTCGCGCCTGCTGAGGCCCAAGCGCTCGCAAAGGAGCTATCCAGCGTATTTGCCGTGATGGCGGTCAGCGCCAACGCCGTTCGGGCCTTCTGGCAACCTGTTTTGAAGGTTTTTTCTAGCTCTGTCCAGGTATTTTCATCATTTGATGCTATTTTTTCAATAGCGCCAGGTTTGCAGCATTGGGCCACGGGCCCTGGCACCGCAGCGGCGTTGCGCGAGCTGGGCGTGCCGCAAAACGCCATCACGCTGCCCGACGCAAATGGCGAGCAAGACTCGGAAGCGCTTTGGGAGGCCCTTGGCCCTACGCTGCACGTGATGCCGCCCAAGGCCCAGGTGTGGGTGCTGCGCGGCGCAGATGCGGATGGCGGCACCGGGCGGCCTTGGTTCGCAGATCGTCTGCGCGAATCGGGCTGTCGCGTGCAAGAGCACCTGGTCTACCGACGCGAGCTGCCCCAATTCAGCGCCGAGCAAATCGCGTGGGTCAATCAAAGCTTGGAGCGCGCAGACACTTGGGTGTTTGCCAACGGCCATGTGCTTTCGCACATCGTGGCATCCGCGAAACCCAGTGCTCAGGCGCTGAAGAGCGCGCAAGTGCGCTGCACCCACCCGCGCATCGCCGAGCTGGCCACACGCCTCGGGTTCCAGCGCGTGTATGCCAAAAGCCTCGGCCCCAGCGTCCAAGACTGGGTGGCCTCCCTAGAATCGAGCACATGAGCGATTCGCCGCCCGAAGCCCAGCCGATTCCAGTTGCAGCGCCAGCCTCGGCCCAGACTGCAGCCACCAAGCCCCAGCCGTGGAAAGCCGCTCTGCCCTGGGTGTGCATCGGCGTGCTGGCGCTGGCCATTGCCATGCTCTGGCAGCGCCTGGCCAATGTGCAAGAGCAGTTGGCGCAGCAAAGCGCCAACTCGCTGGCCACCAGCGCAGAAGCCAAAGCCCTCGCCAAAAACGCAAGCGATCTCTCGCGCGACGCGGCGGCCAAGCAAAGCCTTTTGGAAGCCAAGCTTGCCGAGGTAAGCTTGCAGCGCAGCCAGCTCGAAGAATTGATCTCCAGCCTTTCGCGCTCACGAGACGAAAACCTGCTTGAAGACATCGACTCCGGATTGCGCTTGGCCCAGCAGCAAGCCGCTCTCACCGGCTCGGTTGATCCCCTGCTGGCCGCGCTCAAGGCAGCTGAGCAACGGATCGCCCGAGCCGCTCAGCCGCGCCTCGCGGGCGTACAGCGCGCCATCGCCAAAGACCTGGCGCGCCTCAAAGCAGGAAGTGCGATTGACGTGCCCAGCATCCTCACCAAGCTCGACGAAGCCGTGCGCGCCGTAGACGACTTGCCGATGGCCAATGGCGTGCCACAGCGCAGCAGCAAGGCCTCCACACCCCCCGCCCGCGCCGCTTCGGCCGCCCAATCGTCGCTCACGCTCAGCGAGCGTGGCGTGCAAAGCGCACACGCGTGGTGGCAAGCTCTGAAAAACCAGAGCGCCGATCTTGTGCGCTTGAGCCGCATTGACGCGCCCGAAGCATCGCTGGTGGCGCCCGAGCAGGCCTACATGCTGCGTGAGAACCTGAAGCTCAAGCTGCTCAACGCCCGCTTGGGTGTGCTGGCTCGCCAAAACGATTCCGCCCGCTCCGATTTGCGCTTGGCCGCGGAGCACATCTCAAAGTACAGCGATGTGCAGGCCAAGCGCACGCAAACCATGTTGGCGGCCTTGCAGCAAATCCAGGGCTTGCTCTTGGCGGGCGACCTGCCCAAGCCAGAAGACTCGCTTGCCGCGCTGAAGCTTGCGGGCGCAGCGCGCTAAGCGCCACTCGACAAATAGCCACTCGACAGATGCGATTCGCCCTTTGGTTCCTCGCCCTTTTCGCGTTAGCTACCGCTGCGGCGCTCTTCGCGGGCGACAACCCCGGCACGGTGTCGATCTTTTTCCCGCCGCATCGGCTGGATGTGTCGCTCAACTTGGCCCTTGTCGCACTTGTGGGTTTTGTTGCTGTGCTGCACCTCACCCTCACTTCCCTGCGCGGCCTCTTGGGATTGCCGCAGGCAGCCCGCGCTTGGCGCAAACAGCAGCGCGACCGCGCCGCCGTGCAAAGCTTAGCCAATGGCACGGCCCACTTTCTGGCAGGCCGGTTCACTCGCGCCGTGCGCGATGCCCACACGGCAGCCGCTCACGCCATCGCCTACCAAGCCGACAGTTTTGACGACGGCCACGATCACAGCGAAGCCCACCCAACCCAGCGCACACCCCACCCGGTGTTGCCCCTTGCGCATTGGCTGGCCGCCGAAGCTCACCATGCGCTGCAAAACAAGGGCGCGCGCAACGAAGCCTTGCAGCAAGCGCTAGAGCAATCGCGCGATGCGGCTCGCTCAGACAGTTTGAGCGAAGGCCTTAGCCTGCGCGCCGCGCGCTTCGCACTCGACGACCGCGATCCCCAGCAAGCGCTCGCGGTTTTGGGCAGGCTGAGCGCCGGCGTTCGCAGGCGCACCCTCGCTTTGCGCATGCAATTGCGCGCGGCTCGGCTCACCGGGGCAAGCGCCCAAGCACTCGATGTGGCCCGCACCCTGGCAAAGCACGGCGCGTTTTCCGAAGCTGTGTCGCTCAGCCTGCGCAGCGCCTTGGCAGCCGATCTGATGCGCGAATGTGCCGATGCTGAGGGCCTGCAGCGGGCCTTCAAAGCCTTGAATGCCCATGAGCAAACGATGCCGGATGTAGTGATCGCGGCTGCGGATTGCCTGCGCAAGCTGAGCCAAGCCCAAGCCCACCCTCAAAGCCAGAGCCCAGCGCGCGCACCGAGCACGCACGGCTTGGCTCTGCTGCGCCTGCAAGCCCGCGCGTGGCTGCTGCCGCTGCTGCAGCGATGGGATGAGCTGCAGCCCGGCCCGCGCGCGAAGCTCGCGCCGCTGATGGCTTGGGCCTTGCACGACTCTGCCGATGAGCATTCAAGTGCCCGCGAGCAAGATGCCTTGGCGCTCTTGGAGTCTTTGCAGACCAGCCACCCGAAAGACGGCGCGCTTCATCACTTGTGTGGCAGCGTGTTTGAGCAACGCCAACTCTGGGGCAAGGCGCAATCGGCCTTTGATCGAGCAAGCAACACGCTCCAAGACGATGCCCTGCGTCGCGCCAATTGGACAGCGCTGGCCCGATTGGCCGAGCAGCGCGGGGACGCCGCAGCAGCGCGATCTGCTTTGTCCAAGGCCGCATTGGCTTGAAGCGACTGTCTGTCGAGCGCACGCGCTTTGTCGATTGCGCGGCTTGAGTGCCAAGCTTGCCGCAGGCCGCTGCTCGCAAGCCTACCCAGCACTTCCCACAATGCCTAAGATGGCGCTGCGAGGCATCGGAACCTCTTCGGCGCCTGATCGCAAGCTCAAACTTTTTTGGAGAAATCATGACCACCCACCACGCAAAGGCTGCGGCAAAAGCGTTTCCCCGCCGCAGCCTGGCACGGCTTGGCAGCGTCGCAGCCCTGGCCCTGGCCTGCTCAGCCGCTTCGGCTCAGTTCTTGTCAACCACGACCATGCAGCCGCAAGTGGTGTACGCCGCCAAATCGGCGATGCCAGCGCCCACCAACAGGATGCAAGCCAATCCGCTTTGTATTCCCCCGGCTGGCGGCGGCGACACCTGCGGCATCGTCCGCTACAAAGGCATCAGCATCGTGCCCTACCTGCCCATTTTGGGCCAAGCCACCGGGAGCATGCCGGTGTGGAAGGGCAACAGCATCGTGTGGGTAGGCTACGACCGCAACAACACGCCAACGGGCTTGGAAGAAGTGCCGCTTGCCGCTGGTGCCTACAGCATCGACCGCCTGCCCAACCTCAACCCCATCGTGCGCAACAACGCGGGCAGCATCCTGAACTCCGACATTGCGGAGCGCTTTGTGCCTCAGGTCATCCCACCCGAGGCCATTCCAGCCTTCAAGATATCCAGCCTGACAGGTGTTCCGCCAGAACTCAAGGCCTGCTCATTCACCGGTCAATCAGCGGACAGCGGTGTTTGCCCCTCGCTCAGTTTCTATGGCGCTACCTTGGTGCCCTTCTCATACAAAGACAACCGCATGGCCAGCAGCTTGGTCGGGTTTGATCGCGCGTCCAACATCATGTACAGCTTTGCATTGCCCGGCATCCGCTACATCAGCGCGGTCAGCGTGGATGCCAAGGCGCAGACCGTGACCTTCACCGGTCAAAACAACGTGACGGTTGTCATGTCATTCTTCGATCTGCCGTTCAATGCCCCTTTGCCCCGCTGAACCAGGGCTTGGATTCAACGTAAAAAAAAGGGGCCAACCGGCCCCTTTTTGCTTGGACAAGCGCTTCTTTAAGCGTCAAACGGCATCTTCACCTGAGCCAAGTCTTTCTTAGTCTCGACCAGGATCAATGGGCCTTCGTCTAGCACCACAGGCGCAGGACGCTCGCGGGGCACGCGAACGGGTTTGGGCTCGGCAGCGATGGCGGCTTGCACGCTTTGCACCTTGGCATCATCGGACAACACCCAGATCAAACCTGCGCTGGTGGCAACCGTTTGCAGCTCGCTGATGGGCAGATCAAAGGCCAAGGCTTTGGGCAGGCCTGCGGTGGCGGGGGCAGCGGCGGGGGCAGCGACTGGCGCAGAGACTGGCGCAACGACCGGGGCTGCCGCTTGGCCTTGCGCAGGTGCAGGCGACGCGGTCGAGCTTTCTTGCGCCACAACGGTGTTTTCCGAAATTGCTACGTTTTTAGTAGCATTGAATGTTGATTTTTCCTGGACAGTTTCAGGATTTGACCCCGAATCAGCCGCCGACGCCATCACAGCGCCGCCAAGGGCTACGGCTGCGAGCGCGGTGGCTGCACCAGCGCCTTGGTCTGCACCCTGCGCACCATGCGCACCATGCGCACCGTGCTCTGCGCCGGTATCGGCTTGGCTCGCAGCTGCGCCATCGCTGCGCTCAGCGCGTGGGCCGCGCTCGCGGCGGTCGCGACCAAAGCGATCGCGGCTGCGACGGGTGCGTTCGCCGCGCTCATCCGTGCCCTCAGTCGGCGCTGCTTGGGTGCCCGGCTCTTCAGCGCGGACTTCCGCACTCAGCTCGGCCGTGCCCTCGCGTGGCGCGCGGCCTGCGCGCTCGCCTCGCTCAGCCCTGTCTCCGCGCTCGCCCCGGCGACCATCGCGGCCACCACGGCCTTCTCGGCCTTCTCGGCTTTCTCGGCCCTCTCGGGCTTCTCCGCGACCATCAACCCGCGCATCGCCACGCGCTTCATTCGGCACAGCATCCGGCTGCGCTTCGGCTTGGGGCGCTGCAAACTGAGCGGGCAATGCACGGGCATCCGCAGCGTCTGCACGACCCCGGCCACGGCCGCCTTCTCGACCGGCTTCCCGGCCTGCATCACGACCCTCTGGCCGACCATCAAGTCGGCCCTCCTGCCGATCTTCACCGCGCCGCTCATCACGGCGATCACCCCGGCGCTCGCCGCCGCGCTCACCGCCTCTGTCTGCACCTCGGCCTCCCCGCTCGCCGCCACGTTCGTTGCGGCGGCCATCGCGGCGTTCACCTCTGCCATCGCGTCGGTCACCCGACTTCTGTGGCGCTGCACCAGCGATCGCTGCTTGAGCAGCGGGTGTGGCCTCCGAAGCTTTTGCCGCAACTGGCGCGGGCGCGGGGGCCGGGCTTGCGCCAAACCAAGATTTGATGCGGGCAAAAAAGCCTTTTTCTGCAGGCGCAGCGGCCGCAGCAACTGCAGCGACCGGCACCGCAACCACCGCTGGCGCAGCAACAACTGGAGCGGGCGCTGGCGCAACCACAGGCTCCGCTTTCGGCGGCACCACAGGCGCAGGCGCATCGGGCAATACGCCTTTGATGAGCGGCGTTTGCTTATTCGTTGGCTCAAAGCTGCGGCGGGTTTCTGCCGTGCCATCGTCAAATTCTTCGGCTTGTTTGTAGCTCGCGGGCATGTTTTCCAAGCGCGGGTCGTCGTGCTTGATGCGCTCTAGGCGGTACTGCGGTGTTTCGAGCGTTTTGTTGGGCACCATCAGCACGGATACGCGTTGCTTGAGCTCAATCTTGGCGATTTCGGTGCGCTTTTCGTTCAGCAAAAAGCTCGCCACTTCCACCGGCACTTGGCACTTCACCGCCGCCGTTTGGTCTTTCATCGATTCTTCTTGGATCACGCGCAGGATTTGCAGCGCGCTCGATTCGGTATCGCGAATGTGGCCAGAGCCGCCACAGCGTGGGCAAGGAATGCTGGAGCCTTCGGAGAGTGCCGGGCGCAGGCGCTGGCGGCTGAGCTCCATCAGGCCGAATTTGCTGATGGATCCAAACTGCACACGGGCGCGGTCTTGGCGCAGCGCATCGCGCAAGCGGCCTTCCACTTCGCGGCGGTTTTTGCTTTCTTCCATGTCGATGAAATCGATCACGATCAAGCCGCCCAAATCGCGCAAACGCGCTTGGCGGGCCACTTCGTCAGCGGCTTCCAAATTTGTGCGTGTAGCCGTTTCTTCGATGTCGCCACCCTTGATCGCGCGAGCGGAGTTCACGTCGATGCTCACCAGCGCTTCGGTGTGGTCGATCACGATCGCGCCGCCGGATGGCAGGTTCACCGTGCGTGAGTAGGCCGTCTCAATTTGGTGCTCGATTTGGAAGCGAGAAAACAGCGGGGCGTCATCGCGGTAGCGCTTCACGCGCGGGGCGAACTCAGGCATCACGTGGGCCATGAACTGCTTGGCCTGCTCGTAGATGTCGTCGGTATCGATCAGCACATCGCCGATGTCGTTGTTGAAGTAATCGCGAATCGCGCGGATCACGAGGCTGGATTCCTGGTAAATCAGGAAGGCACCTTTGCCCGTTTTGCCTGCTTCGTCAATCGCGCCCCAGAGCTTGAGCAGGTAGTTCAGATCCCATTGCAGCTCGGGCGCGGTGCGGCCAATGCCATTGGTGCGCGCGATCACGCTCATGCCGTTGGGGTATTCGAGCTGATCCATCGCCTCTTTCAGCTCGGCCCGCTCGTCGCCCTCGATGCGGCGGCTCACGCCACCGCCGCGCGGGTTGTTGGGCATCAGCACGAGGTAGCGGCCAGCCAGGCTCACGTAGGTGGTGAGCGCTGCGCCTTTGTTGCCGCGCTCTTCTTTTTCCACTTGCACCAAGAGCTGCTGGCCTTCGCGGATCACGTCTTGGATGCGCGCTTGGCTCGGGGCAATGT
>JAAFHN010000255.1 GCA_013298415.1 Comamonadaceae bacterium | reverse complement strand
CAAGTTATGCCTGATGACCATAGCGAGGTGGTCCCACTCCTTCCCATCCCGAACAGGACAGTGAAACGCCTCTGCGCCGATGATAGTGCGGATCCCCGTGTGAAAGTAGGACATCGTCAGGCTACTATTTGCCCTCCGTATAGGATGGCAAGACGAAGCCCCGCAAGGGGCTTTTGTCTTTGTAGGGCGCAAAACCGGGTACTGCTTGGTGTGCGGCATGGTGGGCCGTTTAGGTGTCCGTGACGGCTAGACCGCGGTGAGCGCACGCCGACATCAGAGTAGCGCATTGCACCGCTGTGCCAACATTGGAAGTTTGGGAATGGTGGCCCGGCCGGCATCCCCGCGCGACCGGGTTCAGCCTTCAGCAATCCACTTGCCGATCTCGGACCGATCAAGCGGCGTCCGAAACGTCCCGCGATGCGCGCGAAATTGCTTCGACCCCTTGAAGTTTTCGCCGAATGCCTTATCATTAGCACTCGTCTGCGATGAGTGCTAACATTTCCGCGCTCACCTGCAGCCGCGCTGGGTTTTGCTGGCTCGGCACCTGAATTTGTTTTGTTCTATTGGAGAGACCATGAAACTGCGTCCCTTGGGCGATCGCGTGATCGTCAAGCGCTTGGAAAATGAAACCCGCACTGCCTCTGGCATCGTGATCCCCGACAACGCTGCTGAGAAGCCTGATCAAGGTGAAGTACTCGCTGTCGGCCCCGGCAAGACCACCGACAAAGGTGAAGTGAAAGCCCTGAGCGTGAAGGTCGGCGACCGCGTGCTCTTTGGCAAGTACAGCGGCCAGACCGTGAAGGTTGACGGCGACGAGTTGCTTGTCATGAAAGAAGACGACCTGTTCGCAGTCGTTGAGAAGTAATCGCCCCAGTTCTTGAATTTTTTGGAGAGCCAACATGGCAGCTAAAGACGTAGTTTTCGGCGGTGACGCACGCGCCCGCATGGTTGAAGGCGTGAACATTCTCGCCAACGCAGTAAAAGTCACCCTTGGCCCCAAGGGCCGAAATGTGGTGCTCGAGCGCAGCTTCGGCGCGCCTACCGTGACCAAAGACGGTGTGAGCGTGGCCAAGGAAATTGAGCTCAAAGACAAGCTCATGAACATGGGCGCGCAGATGGTGAAGGAAGTGGCCTCTAAGACCAGCGACAACGCTGGTGACGGCACCACGACCGCCACCGTGCTGGCCCAAGCCATCGTGCGCGAAGGCATGAAGTACGTGGCCGCCGGCATGAATCCGATGGATCTGAAGCGCGGCATCGACAAAGCCGTGACTCAGTTGGTGGAGCAGCTCAAGGCCGCCACCAAGCCCACCACGACGAGCAAAGAAATCGCTCAAGTGGGCTCCATTTCCGCCAACAGCGACGAGTCGATCGGCAAGATCATTGCTGACGCGATGGACAAAGTCGGCAAAGAAGGCGTGATCACTGTTGAAGACGGCAAGAGCCTGAACAACGAATTGGATGTCGTCGAAGGCATGCAGTTCGACCGTGGCTACCTGAGCCCCTACTTCATCAACAACCCCGAGAAGCAAGCCGCGCTGCTCGACAACCCGTTTGTGTTGCTCTTCGACAAGAAGATCAGCAACATCCGCGATCTGCTGCCCACGCTGGAGCAAGTGGCCAAAGCTGGCCGCCCGCTGCTGATCATTGCCGAAGAAGTGGAAGGCGAAGCGCTGGCCACTTTGGTGGTGAACACCATCCGCGGCATCCTGAAAGTGGTGGCTGTGAAGGCCCCGGGCTTCGGCGATCGCCGCAAAGCCATGCTGGAAGACATCGCCATCCTCACTGGCGGCAAAGTGATCGCTGAAGAAGTGGGCTTGAGCCTTGAAAAAGTGACTCTGGCTGACCTGGGCTCTGCCAAGCGCATCGAAGTGGGCAAAGAAAACACCACGATCATCGACGGCGCAGGTGCTGCTGCCGACATCGAAGCCCGCGTGAAGCAAGTGCGCGTGCAAATCGAAGAGGCCACGAGCGACTACGACCGCGAAAAACTCCAAGAGCGCGTTGCAAAACTCGCCGGCGGTGTGGCCGTGATCAAAGTGGGCGCTGCCACCGAAGTGGAGATGAAAGAGAAGAAAGCCCGCGTGGAAGACGCGCTGCACGCAACGCGCGCAGCCGTTGAAGAAGGCATTGTGGCTGGCGGCGGCGTGGCATTGCTGCGCGCCAAGCAAGCTGCTGGCGTGATCAAGGGTGACAACCCCGATCAAGACGCAGGCATCAAGCTCGTGCTCAAAGCCATCGAAGCCCCGCTGCGCGAAATTGTTTACAACGCCGGTGGCGAAGCCAGTGTGGTTGTGAACAACGTGTTGGCTGGCAAAGGTAACTACGGCTTCAACGCTGCCAATGACACCTATGGCGACATGATCGAAATGGGCATCTTGGATCCAACCAAAGTGACCCGCACTGCCCTGCAAAACGCCGCATCGGTGGCATCCTTGATGCTGACGACCGAGTGCATGATTGCCGAAGCGCCGAAGGACGAGGCACCGATGCCTGGCGGCGGTGGCGGCATGGGTGGGATGGGCGGCATGGGCGGCATGGACATGTAATCACCGGCGCATATCGGGCGTCAGCGTCGTTGAATCGCCGCTTGTGTGCATGAGCACACGGCGCGTCGATCCGCCTAGCTGCCATCCCGATCTGCTTGGTGCTTACCTGGCACTCCCGACAGAAAAAAGCCCGCTGGTGTTTACCAGCGGGCTTTTTTTACGTCCAGCAACCGAGCTATCAGGCTGGGATGAACTTCAACGCATCACAGGCGGTCTTGGCATCGCTTTTGGCGGGCATGGCTTTGCATTGGGCTGCTGCGGCGGCGTGGAGGCGTTTGGCGGCAGGGGTGCGTGCTGCGGGGTCTTCGCTGGCCCAGGTGGCTACCCGGGTGGCCATGCGCTGCATCGATCTAGCGGTGCGCGCGTAGAGGGCTTCGGGTTTGAGGCCTTCTTTCAAGATTTGGCTGGCTGCGGCTTCTACCGCCTTCGCGTTGTCGGGCGAAAGCTCGATCAGGTTGCTGACGTAGCCAGAACCCCACTGCGCGCGGGTAGCGATACCCTGGCTGCTGCTCCAGGCTCTGCCGTACCACTCCAACGCGGTTTTGCTGTCTTTGCGTTTTTTGGCATTGGCACCCAAAACGAGCATGTGGTAGTAGGGCGCGACGGCTTTGGGCAGCTCAGCGTTCAGCAGCGCATCGGCTGCTGCTGCATCTCCCGCTTGTGCCATCAGTTGGGCCGCTGCGGGCACCACGGCTTGGCGCTCGTATTTGTCGCTCGTGCCTGCAGCCACCGATTGCGCGACTGCAAAGGCGGCGCTGTGCAATGGCTTGGCCCCAGTTGCGCGCAATTCGGCCAGGTTGAGGCGCATCGCCCAGGCATCGAGTTGCTCGGCCCGGGAGAGCTTGCCGCCCGCGAGCATGGCTGCCAGCGGTTGGTCAAAGGCCGCGGCGAGCGCTTCGCGATCCGGCCCGGGCTGGGGCGCGGATGCTTTGAGCAGGGTGTCGCTGTAGCCCATCCAAAGATCGGTCAAGGCCGAAGCTCTGTTTGCGCTACCAAGCAAGGCGGTCAATCCGGTGCGCACGCTCGCTTGCCACTTGGCATCGCCGTTGCGCTTGGCATCTTGCGCTGTGGCGATCCAGGCTCGCATTTGCAACCGATCCTTCACCGCACCTGCGGGCGCAGCGGTGGCCAGGGCATCGAGGGCGGCTTGCATCTCGTCTTTGCCAGCGGCTTGCTGCTCGTCAATGTCCCAGGCGTACCAGGCGAGCTGCTGCCATTGCCCATCACTGAGCGCGCCGCCCACGCGCGCCGTGCGCACGAGCGCAGGCACGGGCGTGGCAGACGTGAGTGCCAGACCCATCGTGGCCACGTAGCGCTCGGGATCCACCTCGCCGGGAAGGCGCGTGATTTCCGACCCATCAGCGCCCAGCACGAGCATCGAAGGGTAGCCACGCACTTTGAAGAGCTGGCCCACTTGCTGCGCGCTGGGTTTGTCACCATCCACGCGCACCATCAAAAACGACTTGGAAAGTGCTGCAAAGTCAGCACGATTGAAGAGCGTGGCTTTCACCTGGTTGCAAGGCGGGCACCACACGGCGCCCCAGTACAAAAACACGGGTTTGTTTTGCTGCTTGGCCTGCGCCTGTGCACGCTGCACATCGGCGACGGTGGAAGCGTCGATCCAGGCGACGGACGAGCTTGCGGCGGCGCTGGGTTTGTTCGCGGCCTGCGCCACCCCAGCAGCAAGCAGCGGACAAGCCAGCGCAATGGCCAAGCTCATGCGGCTGAAAAAAAGTAACTGTTTCATGCCTAACTCCGATCCGGGCAGCTCAAAAAATCGCTGCTTTCAATCCAAATTCCGAACTTCGTGCGCATCTGCCGCGATCACGCCGCTCTTCACCAAGCTTTGCAGCGCCTGATCCAGCCAAGCCTCAACGCTCGTGCCAGCGCCATACACCACGTGGATCGCGCGAAAGTAGGAAGCGCCGTGCAACCACCGCTCAAATTGGGTACGCGGCTCGCGTTGCACATCGAGCGCATGGTATTTGATGAGCACCTTGATGCCGTGCATCGCGTGCTTTTCGGGCGCAGCTTCAAAGTAGGCGAGTTTGCTGCGCGCGCGGGCAAGTGCCCCGGCCACGTCTGAAAACGGTGCGCCGTGGCCGGGAATGATGTGCAGGGGATCGAGCTGTTCGATCACGTCTAAGGTGTCGCCAACTTCTGCAAAGGCATGCTCGCCTTCAAGTGCTGGGAAAACGACGCCAAAACCGTGCTCCCACAGCGCATCAGCGCTCAGTAGCGTGCGGCTGGCGGGGTGAAAGAGCACCACAGAATGCGGGTCATGCCCCGGCGCGGCGTGGATTTCAAACACCTCGCCTGCCAGCGC
>JAAFHN010000367.1 GCA_013298415.1 Comamonadaceae bacterium | reverse complement strand
GGCCGCTGCCGAGAGCACGCGCTCGTTCACCAAGCGATCCAAACTGGCGTAGCGTGCTTCCGGCGTGTCGAGCAGCTTGGGATCGATGTTTTTCATCGTCTCGCGGATGCGGGTGGCTTCGCGCTGATGCGCGGTGTCCCAATCCGCCTTCAAGATTTCGCGCCCATCCACCACTGCTACCACCTCGCCTTTGCCTTGGTTTCTGGTGTACCCCTCGATGCCCAACAAGACGAACGAAGGCATGATCAGCAGGAACAGCACGACCTGCATGATTTTGGTGTGCTTGCGAACAAATTCAAACATCGAAATCAACCTTTCAGCGGCGCTTGCGAATGGCGTTCAATTCGCCGCGCTCGCACGCTCCAAAAACACAAAAAGCGAAGTTTCCTTCGCCTGCGTGTAGGGTATCCGGGGCTACCAGATTCACCGGGGGACATGGGTGGCCGCAGCGGCCTTCGGGTGGTGGGTGCTGACGGGTTCGAACCGCCGACCTACGCCTTGTAAGGGCGCCGCTCTACCAACTGAGCTAAGCACCCCCGAAAAAAACCACGATGCAAGACGAATTGTGCCGCAATGCGCCGAGGCGCACCGGGCGAGTTCGTCAATTCAGTGCGTCTTTGAGGCCCTTGCCTGCACGAAACTTTGGCACTTTAGATGCTTTGATCTTGATCGCTGCGCCAGTTTTGGGGTTACGGCCGGTGCGCGATGCGCGCTTGCCAACGGAAAAGGTGCCAAAGCCGACGAGCGACACCGAACCGCCCTTTTTCAGCGTGGTTTTCACCGCGCTGACGACAGCATCCAGCGCGCGCGCAGCGGCGGCTTTGGAAATGTCAGCGTTGTTGGCGATGTGTTCGATGAGATCGGTTTTGTTCATGGGTTTGCCTCATGTGTGGGGCCGCTCACACTGCGATTTGCTGAGCGGGCCAAAAAGAATACAAAGGATATCAGGACGATGACCAGGGATGTGCGACGTGTGTATCGGCTTCGCTTGCTCGCTACGCACGAAACCAGGGCAAACGAAAGCCCAGCGGCAAAGGCTGGGCTTCGGACCGAATTTTATATGAACTGGGATGCAGGTTTTGGGCCTGCGATGTCGTAGTTTCACGCATGCACAACTGCCTGGGAAGGCTTGCCAACACAAGCTTTTGCGGCTAAGCGCGCGAAACCGAAGCTGCCAGGTTCACAGGGCTGCGGCGATGGCTTCGCCCAAGCCTTGGGTGTTGCCAGTGCCGCCTAAATCGGGGGTTTTCACATTCAGCGGCGCTTGGGCGAGCACGGTTTCGATCGCCCGCAACACCGCATCGTGCGCGGCCTTGTAGCCCAAGAATTCGAGCATCAGCGCCCCGCTCCAAATCTGGCCGATGGGGTTGGCGATGCCCTTGCCTGCGATATCCGGCGCAGAGCCGTGAACGGGCTCGAACAGCGAGGGAAACTTGCGCTCGGGGTTCAAGTTTGCGCTCGGCGCAATGCCAATCGTGCCGGTGCAGGCCGGGCCAAGGTCGCTCAAGATGTCGCCAAACAAGTTGCTGGCCACCACCACGTCGAAAAATTCGGGGCGCTGCACAAAGTGAGCGGTCAGGATGTCGATGTGGAATTTGTCGGTCTTCACATCGGGGTAGGCCTTGGCCATTTCGGCGTGGCGCTCGTCCCAGTAGGGCATGGAAATCGAGATGCCGTTGCTCTTTGTGGCGCTGGTCAAGTGTTTTTTGGGGCGAGACTGTGCGAGATCAAAGGCGTACTTGAGCACCCGATCGACGCCGATGCGCGTGAACACAGATTCTTGCAGCACAAATTCACGCTCTGTGCCCGCAAACATGCGGCCGCCCACGCTGGAGTACTCGCCTTCGGTGTTTTCGCGCACGATGTAGAAATCGATCTCGCCCGGCGCGCGGGCCGAGCCATCGCGGCGCACCACAGGTGCAGTGATGCCGGGCATCAGGCGTGCGGGGCGCAAGTTGATGTATTGATCGAACTCGCGGCGAAACAGCAGCAAGGATCCCCACAGGCTCACGTGATCTGCGATTTTCTCGGGCCAACCCACCGCGCCAAAGTAAATCGCCTCGTGTCCGCCGATCTGCGCTTTCCAGTCATCCGGCAACATCTTGCCGTGGCGCTCGTAGTAGGCCCAGCTTGAGAAATCAAAGTGGTCGAACTGCAAGGGAATGTTGAATTTTTTGGCGGCGACTTCAAGAACGCGAATGCCCTCGGGCATGGTTTCGGTGCCAATGCCGTCTCCGGCGATCACGGCGATGCGGTGTTTGCTCATGGATGCTCTTTTCGTGGTTCTCAGGGGTTGGGGGAGGTTTTTTGAGACAAATTTGGATCACTGTCCAAGTGTTTATTGCACTCTTTGCTATGCAAAGCGTAGCGTCTAGTCTGGCCGATCGAAGAAGGAATGCGCTTCGGACAGCGTCACTTGCGGCAGCTCTTCAGCGATGTAGTGGCTGCAGGTCACTGCGCGGCCGGTGACTTGGCTTGCCCGCTCACGCCAGCAGGCCATCACGTCGAAATTGCGACCCACTGCGCCTTGCTCGCCCCAGAGCACATGCAAAGGCTGAGCGAGCTTGAGACCTGCGGCCACATCGGCTTGGTCGTGCGCCAAATCGATGCCCGCGCTGGCTCGGTAGTCGGCCGCAATGCCGTGGCCCGAGCCTGTGCGGGCGATGCAGCGCTCGTATTCGGCAATTGCCTGCGGATCAAAGACTGCCAAACCGTCTGCCCTGCGGCTGCCCATGCAAGCGCGCAGGTAGCGCACGGGGTTGGCATCGATCAAGGCCTCGGGCAAGCCGTTGGGCTGGATCAAAAAAAACCAATGCCAATAGGCGCGGGCGAATGCTTCTGAGGTTTGCTGGTACATCGAAAGCGTGGGCGCGATGTCGAGCAGCATGAGGCGCGCCACAGCCTGTGGCGCATCGGCGGCCAAGCGGTGCGCCACGCGCGCGCCTCGGTCGTGGGCCAGCACATCGAATCTCTCGTGGCCGAGCCGCTGCATCACATGCAGCGCGTCTTGCGCCATCGCGCGCTTGCTGTAGTTGCCGCAGTCCGCATCTGGCACGGGGCGATCACTGTCGCCATAGCCGCGCAAATCCATCATCACCACCTCACGGGTTTGCGCCAGCTCAGGTGCGACCTTGTGCCACATGGCCATGCTTTGCGGATGGCCGTGCAAGAGCAGCATCGGCAGGTGCAGCGGGTGGGTCGCTTCCAGATGCCGCACGGCCAAGCGCACACCTTCTCGCTCCACGCGGCTCGCAGCGGCAGTGGCGTAAAGGCTTGGGCCGAGTTCTTCAAACATGAGCGCATTGTGCTGCTGGCGTTGCTGAATTCAATTTCCTTTAGAGGAATTTATACTTTTCTTTATGGAAACAATTGAGCTGCTGGATTTGCGCTTGTGTGCTGCGATTGCCGAGCGCGGAAACATGCGTTTGGCTGCAGCCGCGATCAACATGGCAGCGCCTGCCGCCACCAAGCGACTGGCGGCATTGGAGCAGCGCTTGGGCACGCCGTTATTTGCACGCAGCACACGGCGCATCGCAACCACCGCCGAAGGTGCTGCCCTCGTGAGCCGCGCACACGCGGTGCTGCAAGCGGTAGACGATTTGCAGACCGACCTGCAGGCCAGCCGCAGCGACGATGCGGGCAGCCTGCGCATCGCCAGCAGCTTTGGCTT
>JAAFHN010000259.1 GCA_013298415.1 Comamonadaceae bacterium | reverse complement strand
GGCCCGCAACGGGGCCGCGCCACGCTGCCGCTGCCGAACCAAGACCGTTCGGGCTGAGGTATCGAAGCCCCTGCGCCATGCCCTTCGATACCTCAGGGCGAACGGGATCTTGGTGTGGGGGGCTGTCTTTAGCGTCATTTACCTCCTCTGTCCTGGTATTTACATCATTTGTTGCTACATTGTTTGAAGTAAATGCCAGCGGCGAGCTGGATGCCAACAACACCCCCACCGCCACAAAACTCAGCCAAAAGCCGCTTTGTAGCATCGCCCAGGGATCGGCCAGCACCACGGCCACGCCTGCCGCCAGCCACACCATGCCCCAGGGCCAGCGCGCGCCTGAAAGCCGCAGCAAGCCCACCACCGCCAGCATCCACACCGTGCGCTGCGCGGGCACGCCCCAGCCGCTGAAAAGCGCGTACAGCGTGGCCAAAAGCACCCCGCCGATCACGGCTGCATGCGGCGCTGGCAAGGCATCGCACAGCGCAAAGGTGTAGCGCGCAGACCTGCGCCAGAGCCAACCACACAGCGCCGCAGCCGCCCAGGCAAACATGGTGACATGTAGCCCCGAGATGCTCATCAGATGCGCCACGCCCGTGGCCCGAAACACATCCCAATCCGCCCGCTCAATGGCCCGCTGATCGCCCACCACGAGTGCGGCCAGCACGCCAGCGGCGCGAGGATCAGCCACGCGAGCAAAAATCGCCTCTCGGGTGGCTTGCCGCGCCCGCTCAATCGCGTGAAAGGGCTGCCAACGGTTGGCAAGCCCCAGGCTTGTGGGCGGCGGATCATTGGCCGTGGCCCGCACATAGCCTGTGGCGCTCACGCCCTGCTCCCAAAGCCAAAGCTCGTAGTCAAAGCCGCCGGGGTTTGCGCCGCCATGCGGGGCTTTGAGCCGCACGCGGAGCTGCATCCGCTCGCCCGCACGCACCGGCGCTGGCTGGCGCTGCAGCTCAGCGCGCACTGCTGAATCCGCCCGCAGCGAAAACCCAGTGCCCGAGTACCAAGCCACATCAATCAGCGGCGGCAGCGTCACCGTTTGGCCCTGCCGCGCGGCGGACTCCACCGCCAAGCGCAGCCGCAAGCCGCTCGGCAAGCGCTGCGGCATGGCTTGCACCACGGCCACGATGTCGAGGTCAATGCCCTCCAGCGCTGGGTCGATCGGCTGGTCTGCCTGCCAGCTTGCACGCAATCCAGTCAATGCAAAAAAGAGAGCAGAGAATGTAATAAATACATTGACAGATAGGCTATTTGACGCAAAAAACACCTTGCGCAAGCCAACAAGCAGCCCCAAAGCCACTGAAGCGACTCCAAAAGCCGCCCCGAGCAGCCACCCGTACCACCCAGGCACCCACAAATCCACCTGCTGCAACTGCAAAGCCGTGCCGCACAACAAGCCCAGCGGCGCAGCCACCAGGGCCAGGCGTGGCATCCCCTCATGCGCAAAGCGTTGCCCTGGCATGTGGTGTGCTTGGCTCTTTGCGACTAGCATCCAGGCAGTTTACGAAACGCTGCCAAAACGCATTCCTGACAGGCCTCCCGCCCCATGACCCTTCACGTCGCCCTCACCCACACCACCCGCTACAGCTACGACCGGCTCGTGAACCTCGGGCCTCATGTGGTGCGCCTGCGGCCTGCGCCGCACAGCCGCACCAACATCTTGTCGTATTCCATCAAGGTGGAGCCCGCTGAACACTTCATCAACTGGCAGCAAGACGGCTTTGCCAACTACATGGCCCGCCTGGTGTTCAACGAGCCCACGCGTGAATTCAAGGTGACGGTGGAGCTGATCGCCGAGATGGCGAGCTACAACCCCTTTGATTTCTTCTTGGAAGAGCCCGCCGAGCACTTTCCCTTTGCCTACAGCGAAGGCTTGAAGCAAGAGCTGGCCCCGTATTTGGAGCTGGAGCCCACCACCGCGCTCTTCATGCAATACCTGGAGACGGTGAACAAAGCCGTGCGCCGCCCCAAGCAGCGCACGATGGACTACTTGGTGGGCATCAACCAAGCCTTGCAGCGCGATGTGAAATACCTGATCCGCATGGAGCCAGGGGTGCAAACGCCGGAGACGACGCTCAAAAACGCCTCCGGCTCCTGCCGCGATTCGGCCTGGCTGCTCGTGCAAATGCTGCGCCGCGTGGGCTTGGCCGCCCGCTTTGCATCTGGTTACTTGATCCAGCTCGTGCCCGATGTGAAGCCACTCGATGGCCCAGCAGGCGCCACCACCGATTTCACCGACTTGCACGCCTGGTGCGAGGTGTTTTTGCCCGGCGCAGGCTGGGTGGGGCTTGACCCCACTTCGGGCCTCTTGACTGCCGAAGGCCACATCCCACTCGCCTGCACGCCCCGCCCCTCAAGCGCTGCGCCGATTGAAGGCGCGCACGACAAAGCCGAAGTGGAGTTTGACCACGAAATGGCCGTGACCCGCGTGTTGGAAACCCCACGCGTGACCAAGCCCTACACCGATGCCCAGTGGCAAGCCATGCTGGCCGTGGGCGATGCGGTGGATGTGCAGCTCACCGCCCAAGACGTGCGCCTCACCATGGGCGGCGAGCCCACCTTTGTGGCCGATTTCAACCGCGATCACCCCGAATGGAACACGGCAGCGCTCGGCCCCACCAAGCGCGGCCTGGCGCTTGATTTGACGCACAAGCTGCGCGACCGCTACGCAGCGGGCGGCTTGCTGCACTTTGGCCAAGGCAAGTGGTATCCGGGCGAGCAGTTGCCGCGCTGGGCTTTGGGCGTGTACTGGCGCAAAGATGGCGAGCCAATTTGGCACAACACCAAGCTGATCGCCGACGAACGCGCCGCGCACCAATTCAGTGCAGCCGATGCCAAAGCCTTTACCGAGCGCCTGTGCCAAGCCCTTCAAATCACCCACCAATTCGCCATGCCCGGGCATGAGGATGCCTGGTACTACTTGTGGCGCGAGCGCAAGCTGCCCACCAACGTAGACCCCTTTGACAGCCGCTTGGAAGACGAAATGGAGCGCGTGCGCCTTCGCCGCGTGTTTCACCAGCAGCTGCCCACCGTGGTGGGCTATTGCCTGCCGCTGGCCCCCCTGGAGCGCGACGCGCAGGGTCGCACGCCCTGGCAAACCGGGCCTTGGTTTTTGCGCGATGAGCGCATGTATTTGATCCCTGGCGATTCGCCCATGGGCTACAGGCTGCCACTCGATTCGCAGCCCTGGACGAGCAAGGCCGACTTCCCCTACGTGCATCAGCGCGACCCGATGCGCGGCGACGAAAAGGGCGAGTTGCCGCCCCTGCCCAAGCGCGCACCAGGCTCCGCAGCGGGAAGCGTTTACTCTCTTTCTGATAGCAAAGAAGGTAATGAATACCTGGACAGTGGTGCAAAGACACTTGAAAAAGGCGTGCAAGCACGCTCCGCAAGCGGTTTGGCTGCCGCTCCGGCCGTCGGCTCCGGGCTTGCACCTGCATCGCCCCAACTTCGCCAACCGCTCAAGCCGCTCAGCGCCCAAGACCGCGAAGCCGCGCGCCTGAGCTTGCCTGCGCGATTTGCCTCCGCCCACTGGATCACGCGCACCGCCATCTGCATCGAAACACGCAACCCCCACCGCGCCAATGGGGCCAGCGAAGAAATGGCCCACGGCAAGCAAGCTGGGCAAACAGGCGTGGTCTATGTGTTCATGCCGCCACTGCCCGACATTGAGGATTATTTGAACCTCGTTGCCGCCATTGAGCAAACCGCCGCTGATCTCAACATGCCCGTGGTGCTGGAAGGCTACCCGCCCCCGCGCGACCCGCGCTTGAAGACCCTGGCCGTCACGCCCGACCCCGGCGTGATTGAAGTCAACATCCACCCGGCCGAGAGCTTTGCCGAGTTGGCAGACAACACCACCTTTCTCTACCAAGCTGCGTTTGAATGCCGCTTGAGCGCCGAGAAATTCATGGTGGACGGCCGCCACACCGGCACAGGCGGCGGCAACCACATCGTGCTGGGCGCGGCCACAGCACCCAGCAGCCCGTTTTTGCGCAAGCCCGAGCTGCTCTCAAGCCTGGTGAGCTACTGGCACAACCACCCAAGCCTGAGCTACCTCTTCAGCGGCATGTTCATTGGCCCCACCAGCCAAGCCCCGCGCTTGGACGAAGCACGGCACGACGGCCTCTACGAATTTGAGCTTGCACGCCAGCAAATCGCGAGCAACGTGGCCAAGTTCGGCGTTCACATGCCGCCCTGGGTGGTTGACCGCACCTTGCGCAACATCTTGGTGGACTTGACCGGCAACACCCACCGCAGCGAGTTTTGCATCGACAAGCTCTACTCGCCCGATTCATCCACAGGCCGCTTGGGATTGCTTGAGCTGCGCGCCATGGAAATGCCGCCGCATGCCCGCATGAGCGTGGCGCAGCAGCTGCTGATCCGCGCACTCGTCGCGCGCTTCTGGTCCAAACCATATGCCGCGCCGCTCTCGCGCTGGGGCACGCAGCTGCACGATCGCTTCATGCTGCCGAGCTTTGTGTGGCAAGACTTTGCCGATGTGCTGCGCGAGCTGCGAGAAGCAGGCTTTGCGATGGAAGACGCCTGGTTTGCCCCGCACTTTGAGTTTCGATTCCCCCGCATCGGCGAGCTGACCGCAGCGGGTGTGCACCTCGAATTCCGCAACGCGCTCGAACCCTGGCACACGCTCGGCGAAGAAGCCACCGCAGGCGGCACAGCCCGCTACGTGGATTCATCGCTTGAGCGCGTGGAAGTGCGGGCAAGCGGCTTGAACCCCGCTCGCCATGCTGTCACCTGCAACGGCGTGCGCGTGCCGCTGCATCCCACCGGCGCGCAAGGCGAGTTTGCCGCTGG
>JAAFHN010000258.1 GCA_013298415.1 Comamonadaceae bacterium | reverse complement strand
CACCAGCACCAGCCGCGCCCACAGTTCGGCTCTTGCAGGCGCCCGTCGATGGCAGTTCAGCGCCTTTTGCTCAAGTCAGCTTTTCAGCCACCAACGCCGCAAGCACTGAGTGCTCGCTGAACACCGGCAGCTACGTGCCCTGCACCAGCCCCTGGTTGATGCCCGCGCTTCAAGCCAATGGGCTCTATGCAGAGCTGGTCGCGGGCACCAACACCTTGCGCATTCGCGGCAAAGACGCAGCGGGAGCCGCAGGCACCGCTATCCAGCACCAATGGCAGGTGAACAGCCTCTTTGACCCCACCAACGCAGACTTCAGTGCAGGCCGCTTAAGCGGTGGCGCATTGACGCCCCAAAGCGTGACGCCAGGCGAGGGCTGGAAGGGCATCTTCCGCATCAATTGCGAATTCGATCATGCGGCCTACGACGACCCCATCGTGCACCCCGGCCGCAACGGCATGGCGCATTTGCACATGTTTTACGGCGCGCAAGGCGTAGATGGCAACACGACCTATGACACGCTCATCCGCAGCGCTGGCGCGGGCTGCTCGGGCGGCACGGTGAACCGCTCGGCCTACTGGACACCCGCCCTGCTCGCGCCCAAGTACAACCTGCAAACCAGCCAACGCGAGCGCGACGCCGCTGGCAACCCCACCTGGCAAGCCGTGCTGGCCAAGCTCGGTGAGGGAGCAGTGGGCTCCACCGCCGCAGCAGATGCCCATGAAATCATTTACTACTCAGCCGCCATCGATGATGTGGCCGCCGTGCAAGTGCCGCCTGCAGGTCTGCGCATCATTGCGGGCCTTGGCAGCACCGTGGCCCCTTCCGCCCAGCCCTTCAGCGTGGCCCGCTGGCACTGCCAAAGCTGGGGTTCGACTGACGCCAGCGGCGGCCCTTGGAGCAGCACGATTGCCGAGTGCGCCACCCGAGACATGCTGCGCTTCGACCTCTTCTTTCCCAGCTGCTGGGATGGCGTGCGCCTCGATTCGCCCGATCACCAAGCCCACATGGCCTACCCGGTGCGCTCGGGTACAGCAGGCTTGGTGTGCCCCGCGACGCATCCAGTGCCCGTGGCGCGCGTGAGCTACCACTTGGCCTTTGCGGTGTTGCCGGGGCAGGTGCACCCCACCACCGGCAAAACCACTGGCTGGCGCTTGGCATCCGACATGTACACCGTGGGCGCAGACGCCAAAAATGGCGGCGCATCGCTGCACGGCGATTGGTTCAACGGCTGGCACCCCGAAGCCCTGAAAGCCTTGGTAGAAAATTGCCTGCGCACCCGCCGCGATTGCCACGATGGCAACCTGGCGCTGCGCAGCAGCACCAACGCATGGGTCAACAGCCTCACCCTCGGCCGACTCGATGCCCTGCCCAATGGCGGCAAAGGCACGCAAACGATTCCGGCCATCGTCAATGAAGGCATGGGCAGCGGCATGATGTCGCATCCCACCTCGGCCGCGCACAAGCACTGATCAGCGAGGCAAGGCGTCTGGGCGGCGCGGCCGTGCACCTTGCTGCGCTGACTCTGCTCAGCCTTACTTGGCAGCATTCGGAAAAAAGAGCTGCTGGCCATCGAGCTTGTAGGCGGCAATCGCCGCCTGGCCTGGAGGCGAAATGAGCCAATCCACCACGCGCTGAGCGGCTTGCACTTTCGCGTTCGGGTGCTTGGCGGGGTTGATGACCATCACGCCATACTGGTTGAAGAGCCGCGTGTCGCCTTGCACCAAGACGGCCAAGTCTTGCTTATTTTTGAAGCTCAGCCATGTGCCGCGATCCGCGAGCACGTAGGCGCCCGCGGCAGCGGCCATGTTGAGCGCGGGGCCCATGCCGCAGCCGCATTCGCGGTAGCCGCTGCCTTTGCTGGCCGCACCCGCCGCCGCCCAAAAGCGCAGCTCGGCCGCGTGCGTGCCGGATTTGTCGCCGCGCGACACGAAAGTGGTGTTGGCTGCTGCCACTTTGGCCAAGGCTTGGGCGATGTCCACGCCCTTGGTTTTGGCGGGATCGGCCTTGGGGCCAATGAGCACGAAATCGTTGTACATCACCGCAAAGCGCTTGATGCCAAAGCCGTCGGCCACAAACTTTTCCTCAGCCGCTTGGTCGTGAACGAAGACCACATCGGCATCGCCTCTGCGCGCCACATCGAGCGCCTGGCCAGTGCCAAGCGCCACCACTTTCACGTCCAAGCCGGTGGCTTTTTTCAGCTCGGGCAGCAAATGCCCAAAGAGGCCAGACTGCTCGGTGGACGTGGTGGAGGCCATCACGATGCTTTGGGCGCATGCGCTTGATGCTACGCTTTGCATAGCAACAAACGCAATGAATACCCGGACAGAGGAGCAATATTGCTTCAAATTGGGCATTTTGAGCGCCTCAAAGGCTTTCCATGAGCACAGTCGCGGCCGCAAGGCCGTGCTCGGGCAACACGTCGTTGAAAAAAGCCGACGTGCTGCCGTCAAAGCCCACACGGCCGCCGTCCAACCAAATCACGCGCTGGGCAAGCCGCTTCACTTGACCCAGGTTGTGGCTGGCGAACACCAGCGCCATGCCTTGCGCACTGCACGCGGCCATGAGGTCTTCCACCTCGTGCTTGGCTGCAGGGGCCAGGCTTGCTGTGGGCTCATCCAGCAGCAGCACTTGGGGCTGCATCGCCAGCGCGCGGGCAAAAGCCAGGCGCTGCTGCTGCCCGCTGGAAAGCGCTCTCGCTGGGCGTTGCGCCAGCGCTGCCATGCCAACGCGCTGCAAGGCAGCCTCGGCTACCGCATGCCGCTCCCGCCAAGCTGCGCCTTGCAGCCACGCGCTCAGAGCCAAATTGCTCTGCACCGAGCTGCGCAGCATGAAGGGCCGCTGAAAAAGCATGCTTTGCCGCAAAGCCGGGTTTGCCACGCGGCTGCCCGCGCTCGGCTCCAGCAAGCCGTGCAAGAGCCGCAGCAAGCTGCTTTTGCCGCTGCCGTTTGCGCCCACGAGCGCCACCGCCTCGCCTGCGTGCAGCGAGAGGTTCAGCGGCTGCAAGGCCTGCACCGCACCGAAGCGCAGCGATGCGTTTTGCAGGCTCACCCAGGCTTGGCTCATGCGGCGCTCACTTCCAAGCGCTCACGCCAGCGCTTGATGGCCGCGATCAACACATTCAGCAGCAGCACCACGCACAAGAGCACGATGCCGAGCGCCAAGGCCATCGGCAAATCGCCTTTGCTGGTTTCCAGCGCAATCGCAGTCGTCATCACACGGGTGAAGCCTTCCACATTGCCGCCCACCACCATCACCGCGCCCACCTCGCTGATCGCGCGGCCAAAGGCGGCGATCGCCACCGTGAGCAAGGCGTAGCGCTCGTCCCACGCAAAAATCGCTGCGCGCAGGGCTCGGCCTGCACCCATGGATTTCAGTTGCTCCCCGTTTGCTTGGTGCGCGTCTTCCACCACTTGGCGGGTGAGCGCCATCACAAAAGGCAGCACCAGCACCGTTTGCGCCAACACCATCGCGGGAAACGAAAAGAGCCAGCCCAAAAAGCCCAGCGGCCCGCTGCGCGACAGCAGCAAATACACCACCAAACCCACCACCACGGATGGCAAGGCAAGGGCGGTGTTGAGCAGCGCGAGCACCGCGCCTCGCCCCCAAAAGCGCGCCACGGCCACCCATGCACCGAGTGCCAAACCGATGGCGAGCGCAAACACGGTCGCCAAACCACTCACGGCCAGCGAGCGCTCCACGATGCGCAGCAAGCCCGCATCCAGCCGCACGAGCAGCTCTAAGGCCAATCCGATGCTTTCCAAAAACATGGCTGCAATGTAGCGCCCTGCCCTTTCGTGTTTTCAGCGTTTTCACGCATGCCGCTCTGGCGGTGCGTGGCTAGCATGCGAGCATGGCCACCCTCAAAACCCAAGCCACCGATGCCAGCGTTGCCGCATACCTGGCAGCGATAGAAGACCTCGCGCGCCGCGCCGATTGCGAAGCACTCTGTGCACTCATGCGCAAAGCAAGCGGCAGCCAGCCCCGCATGTGGGGCAGCAACATGGTGGGTTTTGGCCAATACCACTACAAATACGAAAGTGGCCGGGAGGGCGACTGGTTTGCGCTCGGCTTTTCATCGCGAAAAGCCGAGATCAGCGTCTACTTGATGACAGGCTTTGAGCCACGGCCCGAGCTGCTCGCCCAACTCGGTAAACACAAAATGGGCAAAAGCTGCCTGAACATCAAGCGCCTGGCAGATGTGGATTCAAACGTGCTGGAGCAATTGCTGAAAGACTCGCTGGCCGCTACGCGGGCGCAGTACCCAAGCTGACCCTCGGTTCGCCGCACGCCCTCCCCGTTCGGGCTGAGCCTGTCGAAGCCCTCGGCGATGCCCTTCGACCAAGCTCAGGGCGAACGGTCTGTGCTCTACGCCGCAACGTCTCTCGAATCGATCATCGTGCAGCAGCATGGCGCAGCAAATCAGCCAAGCTCTTCTGGCGCTTCTGCCGCCCGCCCTCCCCGTTCGGACTGAGCCTGTCGAAGCCCTCGGCCATGCCCTTCGACCAAGCTCAGGGCGAACGGTCTGCTCTCGACGCCGCAACGTAGCTCGAATCGATCATCGTGCAGCAGCGTGGCGCAGCAAATCGGCCAAGCTTTCCAAGCCGCCTAGGCTGCGAGCTGTTTGCCGCAGCGCTGTCGCCTTTTCCACGCCAATCACGCCATCGCACAGGCTGTGAAATTTCGCATCCAGCATCTCGTCTGTCAGCGGCTTGTGAATGCTGCCAATGGCGTGTTCTACGAAGAGGTGATGCACGCTGCCGTCGTGCAGCGTGATGGTCACGTCCACTTGGTCTTCTTCGATGCTTTCATCGTGCGTGGCGGTGATGCGGTCGCGCAGCGC
>JAAFHN010000470.1 GCA_013298415.1 Comamonadaceae bacterium | reverse complement strand
CGGTTCGACCGATCTATCACTTCAAGCCCGAGCGCATCCATGCCCACATCGGGCTTTGCTATTTAGCCTTTGCGCTCACCCGCCACGCCCAGCAGCGCATCAAGCTGGCGCAGCAGCCCATGAGCCTAGAGCGCATCAGAGCAGCGCTGCACAGCGTGCAGGCCAGCATCTTGGTGCACAAAAAGACAAAGGCCAAGTACAGGCTGCCGAGCGCTTTCAGCCAGGACGCAGCCCGCATCTACAAGGCCTTCGGGCTCAGTCGCGAGCTAGACGCCACCGTCGATTTGAGCTGAGCATCAAGCGGCATTGCCGCAGCCCAAGCGCCGCTCTCCTCCTCACGCCAGCACTGACCTTAGCAGGGCAAATAATGTAGTGCTCGACGGGCGTAACCCATTGATTTCATTGAAATGAATGCGGAAAACATGCCAAAAACTGCGGAAGTCGGGAGGCCTACACCCAGGCTTTCGACGCGAACTTGATCGCGCTGATCCCCAGCGCCCAGCAGCTGGAAGCTGTCGCCAAAGACTTCAAGGTTTACTACAAAAAATCCCCCGGCAAAACGCCCACCAGCTACACCATGGATCACACGGCGCACGCTTACGTGTTCGACACGCGCGGCCAAATCCGCCTCGTGGCCCGCTACGGCATGGGGGCCAAAGCGCTCGCGGGCGATTTGCAGCAGTTGCTCTAGGCGAGCCGCGCGTCAGTCGTACATGCCGTGAAATCTGCACACGTGCATGTCCATCACGAAGCGGCACACGCCTTTTCTGGAATCCATCTGCCGCGCTGGCGTGAGGTAGAGGTTGTAGGCCGCATAGCGGGTCACAGAGCCTTCGGGCCGTAAGCACACGAAGTTGATCGTGCCATCAGGCGCGTGCTGCGCTGCTGCCACGATCTGCGTGCAAAGCTCCATGGGCGGGCGATTGCCCGTTTTGGTGGTGGCTTGTGCCACAAGCGCGTCCACCTGAGCTTGCGTCAGCGGCGGCCAGCCGATGGATGAGGCTGCGGCTGGTGCGGTCACCTGCGGGTTACCGCCGTCTGGTTTTTTGCCGCCCTTGCCATCTTTGTCGTCTTTGGCCTGCGCAGCCACGCAAAGGCTGAGGATTGCGGTGATGAAAACTCGATGCAGGATGTTTTGAAGCTTTTGCATGGCAATGCGTACAAGTTGGGTGATGGATCGTGAGAGCAGGTGCGCGCAGGCTCAAAGCCCCATGCGGCGGCAGGTGTCGGCCGATGTCACGTTGGCGCAGCTGCCCGCGCGAACAGCGGCCTTGCCCTGGTACAGGTAGAGGTTGTGGACTCGATAGCTCACCAGTTTGCCCGTCAGGCGCTCGTTTTGTGGGTGCTCGCAAATGAAGCTGATGGTGCCGTCTTGCGCGCTTTGGGCCACCAGCACGGGGAGATTGCAGCTGATGAGCGGCCTGCCGTCGCCGAGGTCTGTGCCAGCCAGCTTGATCAGGCCGAGCATGTTGTCTTGACTCATGGGTGCCCAACCTAGCGTTGCCGCTGGCGGTTGCGTGGGGTTGGGCTTTGACTTGCCGTCGCCCTTTTTGTCGTCGTCTTTGGCCTGGGCACCCAGCGCAATGCCCAGGCACAGCAGCAGTGCGGAAGTTTTGAGGCAAGTGAAGGAGTTCAGCATGGTGGGCTCGGACATGAAAAATGGCTTGAGACAATTCTGTTTGCGCCAAGCCATTTGCTGGTATCGAAACTCACACCAAAACTGTGCAGCGCCGGAGTGATTGCTCCGGCGCGCGGCCTTCAAGCCAAGTTAAACGGCATCTCCCGCAGCGGCTTGCCGGTGGCGCGGCGCAGGGCGTTGGCCAGCGCCGGAGCGAAGGGCGGTAGGCCCTGCTCGCTCGTGCCTTTGGGTGGGTCGTTGCGTGGCACGATGTGGACGTTGACGACGGGTGCGTCGTTGATGCGCGCAGCAGGGAAGTCGTGGAAGTTGCTTTGCTCCACCACGATGGCGGAGCTGGCAGAGGCCAAAAACTCTTGGTGCCAAAAGGCGACAAGCTGCACAGCGTGTTCATCACGGTAGACCCTGAGCGCGACACGCCTGAGGTGATGAAGACCTACACCCAAGCGTTCGACGCGAATCTGATCGCGCTGGCTGACGACAACTATCTTGGCCGCCCAGCAGCTCGAAGCCCTGGCTAAATACTTCATGGATTACTGCAAGAAAGTGCCTGGCAAAACGCCGACCAGCTACATCATGGATCACACGGCCCACGCCTGTGTGTTTGATACGCGCCGCAAGATTCGGCCTGTGGCCCGCTACGGGATGGGGGCCAAGGCGCCGGCGGGGGATTTGTGGCAGTTGCTGTAGACCCAGACCGCAAAAAGCGCACACAGATTTCGCGATTGTTGGGCGGCGGTAGACCCGGAGCGGCGCGCGCATAAGCGGTCTGTGCGCTCGAATTTGCATTTCATCGCATTGGCTACACGAGCGCGTGGGCCTTTTGGCACAGTGGTTCCTTTTATTGGGGGATACAAGTGCCCATTCCGATCTCAAGACGAGGGAGCTCGCAACTCATGCTGGGCCTGATTGCATGCTGCAACCAGGGCGGGCTAGCCGCCAGCCGCGCGACAACCGCTGATCTCACCGCCGCGATCACGCGACCGCTGAATCCGCGAGCCACCGTGGTGCAAGGCGCGACGGTGCTGCCCATGACGCCAGGTGAGAGCATTCTTCGCGACGCTACAGTGGTGATCGTTGGTGGGCGCGTCGCCGCTTTGCAGGGCCCGGGCCCTGCTGACGCGCAAGTGATCGATGGGCGAGGCAAATGGTTGATGCCTGGCTTGGTGGACATGCATGTGCATCTGCCCTCCGACGAGCAACTGCCGCGCGATCCCAAGTACCCCTACGAAGGCGTGACCGAGTTCTTCGGGACGCAAGACACGATGACACCGTTCGTGGCCAATGGCGTGACACAAATCCTAGACATGTCAGCCTTTGGCTCTTCGTTTGG
>JAAFHN010000487.1 GCA_013298415.1 Comamonadaceae bacterium | reverse complement strand
GGCGCACGGCGGTGTACGAGATGCTACCGGCGACCACCGAGTTGCGCCGGGCGCTTGATGAGGGCGGCGCCGTAGATGCCATCCGGCAAGCCGCGCCCAGCGATTTCCGCACGCTCCACGAAGATGCGTTGCTCAAAGCTGCGAGGGGTGAGACATCGCTCAGCGAGGCGCTGAGCCTCACAATCACGGTAGGCGCGCTGAGCGCCGCATAAGCTCCTCACACACAGAGCGTGCTGAGAAGAAGCCGCAGGTCTTTCCATGTCCTTTGCCTACAACGTCCGCGTCATCAAAGCCTTGGTTCGCCAAGAGATCATCATCCGGCACAAGGGCACCATCGCGGGCAGCGCATGGAACTGGATGATGCCACTGTGCCTGCTGGCCGTGTACGCATTCGTTTTCGGGAAAATTTTGAAGGTCAAGTGGCCGGGGTTCGCTAGCTCAAGCACTTTGGATTTCACCATCGCTTTGTTCACAGGGCTGATCGTGATGAATCTCTTCTCAGATGTGGTCAGCAGGTCTTCGACGCTCATTGCCAGCAACGCCAATCTCATCAAGAAAATCAGCTTCCCAATACATCTGCTTCCCGCTGGCCTGGTGGGCGCAGCACTTAACACGTGCGTCATCTCGATGGTTTTTCTGGTGGGCCTCTTGCTTTACTCGGGAGTTCAGCCCACCTTCGCGTGGCTGTTTGTCCCGATCATTTTGCTGGGTGTCTTGCTTCAGGCCATCGGTGCCGCATGGGTGGTAAGCGCATGCAGTGCATTCTTGAAGGACTTGGCGCTCATCATTCAACCTGTGCTAACAGCACTGCTGTTTTTAACGCCGGTGTTCTACCCACTTGCCTCTCTGCCGAAGGAGTGGCATTGGCTTGTGCTCGTTAACCCATTGACCCAACCCATCGAAATGCTTCGATCCATCTTGATTCAGGGCGCAGCTCCCAGCGTTGAACAACTCGCGTGGTCTGTGGTCACATCCACCTTTATCGCACTCTTTGGGTTTTTCGTGTTCAATCGGTTGAAGGAGGGTTTTGCAGATGTCATCTGATGCAGCGGTCCTTCAGGTCAGCAATGTCTCCAAGTGCTACACACTGCATCAAAAGCCAGTGGACAAGCTCATTCATCTGCTCACAGGAAAACGACTCAAGCGTGGGATAGAACGTTGGGTTTTACGCAACATCAGTTTGGAGCTTGCGAAAGGAGATTCTCTCGGAATCATTGGCGTCAATGGCTCTGGCAAATCCACGCTACTGCAAATTATCGCTGGAACTCTCAAGCAAACTCATGGCGATATTCGCATCTCGGGAAAAGTGGGGGCGATTCTTGAGCTGGGAGCCGGTTTCAATACGGAGCTAACCGGCCGAGAGAACTTGGAAATCATGACCAAGCTTCACGGGATTCCGGAAGCACAGATTGTTAAAAAGATCAACCAAATCATAGCATTCGCTCAAATTGGCGAATATATTGATCATCCGGTAAAAACGTACTCAAGCGGAATGTTTGTGCGCTTGGCGTTTTCTTTGATGATTCATATCGATGCCGATGTTCTTATTGTTGACGAGGCACTGGCGGTTGGCGATGCCTCTTTCAATCAAAAATGCACCCGATTTTTTGAAGAATTCAGAAAGCGTGGCACATTGATATTGGTGTCTCATGACCTTGCAACGGTACGAAGCGTTTGCGATCGTTGCATTTGGTTGGAAAATGGTGAGGTGCGGGCAGATGGCGACCCTAGAATTGTGGGGGATCAGTACTTGGAATCCAGATACGAGTTGCCAACTCGAGGTGATCAGGTAGACAAACTACCCCTAGAGAGCGGTAATTCAATTAAGTCTGATGGGCCTGGCAGATCAAAATTTGAAGTTATTCCAGTAGCCAGCGAGTGTACTTTGGCAGTGATTGAAAAATTTCAAAGCGCTCGAAAATTTGGAACAGGCGCTGCTCAAATCACGGATGCATTTTTTCTTGATGATGAGGGTCACAAGATAGCAAACATTGCGCCCGGTAAATCTCTGACTTTGAGAATTGAAGCAGAAATCCAAGAAAATGTAGGCTCGCTTATTTTTGGATATTTCATTCGAAACAAAAACGGATTGAATATCTTGGGTGATAACACATTCTTGTATTTTGAAGACAATCCTCCCCAGGGCACCAAAGGAGAGAATTGGTATTCGGAATTCACATTCGAAATGCCTTTGCTTCCTAGGGGTGAGTATTCTTTGAGCGTGGCGATCGCCCAGGGTACGAATGTGAGCCACACTCAGTTGGAGTGGATTCACGACGCAATCTTTTTGGAATCGATGGACCGAAGCGTTCACGCAGATGTGTTGGCTGTGCCGCCAAAAAGAATCTCCATGGGCATCATGGACGTTGCCGCATGAGCTTGCACACGTACAAGCGAATCCATCGGATTGATGAGGATCCGAACGATTCCTTGTCTCTGATTTACTCAAAAATCACCTCAGAGAGCGTCGTTTTGGATGTGGGCGCTGGGGTAGGCACGCTGGGGGAGGCCCTGATTGCTCGGAAAAGCTGCCAAGTTTATGCCCTCACTCACAACATCGAAGAGCACGCCGCCCTAAGGGAGACCCACTCCGACGCCTACCTTTGTGATCTCGAGAGGGAGCCGTTACCCGCCAAAGCCGCAGAGCGGCGTTACGACTACATCGTCTGCGCCGATGTTTTGGAGCACTTGAGAAATGCAGAGCAGGTACTGGCCGCGCTTCTACCGCTTCTTACCAAAAAGGGCTTGGTGCTGGTCTCCGTACCGAATGTGACTTACGCTGGCGTGCTGGCGGTTTTGATCGGCGGCAGATTCCCCAGAACCTTGGAGGGGCTGCTCGACAAAACGCACGTTCACTTCTTC
>JAAFHN010000553.1 GCA_013298415.1 Comamonadaceae bacterium | reverse complement strand
AGCCCTCTACAACCCACACTGTTAGGAAATCAACATGGCATTCGATAAAGACGCATTTTTGGCCGCACTCGACACGATGACGGTCATGGAACTCAACGACCTGGTGAAAGCCATCGAAGAGAAGTTCGGCGTGAGCGCAGCCGCGATGGCCGCTCCTGCCGCTGGCGGCGGTGGTGCAGCAGCACCCGCAGCTGAAGAGAAAACCGAGTTCACGGTGATGTTGCTCGAAGCTGGCGCACAAAAAGTGGGCGTCATCAAGGTGGTGCGCGAGATCACTGGCCTGGGCCTCAAAGAAGCCAAGGACTTGGTGGACGGCGCTCCCAAGGCTGTCAAAGAAGGCATGCCCAAGGCAGACGCTGAAGCAGCCAAGAAGAAGCTGGAAGACGCAGGCGCAAAGGCCGAACTCAAGTAATTTGGTTTTTGGGCGACTGCGCGGGCGCACTTTGGCCCTGCAGTGCTCGCCGTACCGGAGTACGGCTGCGCGCTTCGAGCCAAATTGCATCCCGCTCGCTCGCCCAAAATTCCAAATTACGCATGGCTGGTTTTTAACCGGCCATTTGTGCTTTCTAGGGCACACCTGAAAGCTGCCGATTTGGGCGGTTTTCGAGTGTCTTCTGGGACGTGACTGCAGAAGATGCCCTTGGGTCGGGTGCGCCACTTCGGTGCGCCGTCAGCCAACGGTTGGTAGTGGCCAACCACCAAGACTCATCCCGGTAAAGCGTTGTTTTGCCGCGCCGATGAGCCCAGTCGCCTACAGACCCCAGGACTTGAACCCACCCGGAGATCTCATGGCTGCAACTAAAAACTCCCATTCCTACTCGTTCACCGAACGGATGCGCATTCGCAAGAGCTTTGGCAAGCGCGAATCTGTGCTCACGGTGCCGTATTTGCTGCAAATGCAGCGCGATGCCTACGTGGCATTTCTACAAGCCGGCGTAGCGCCCAAGCAGCGCACCGCCGAAGGCTTACAAGCAGCTTTTTTGAACGCTTTCCCCATCGTGTCGCACAACGGCTTTGTGGAAATGAAGTTCTTGGAATACAACTTGGCTAAGCCCGCGTTTGACGTGCGCGAATGCCAAACCCGTGGCCTGACTTTCGGCTCCGCCGTTCGCGCCCGGGTGCAGTTGATCATTTACGACCGCGAATCGAGCACGCCCAGCTCCAAGGTCGTCAAAGAGGTCAAAGAGCAAGAGGTCTACATGGGCGAAGTGCCGCTGATGACGGACAAAGGTTCGTTCATCATCAATGGCACTGAACGCGTGATCGTGTCGCAACTCCACCGCAGCCCAGGCGTGTTCTTCGAGCATGACAAGGGCAAAACCCACAGTTCTGGAAAACTGCTGTTTTCCGCCCGTGTGATCCCTTACCGTGGCTCGTGGCTCGACTTCGAATTCGATCCGAAAGACCTGCTGTACTTCCGTGTAGACCGTCGCCGCAAAATGCCGGTCACGATTCTGCTCAAAGCCATCGGCCTCACGCCCGAATCGATCCTCGCCAACTTCTTTGTGAACGACAACTTCCGCTTGATGGACAGTGGCGCGCAAATGGAGTTTGTGGCTGAGCGTGTGCGCGGTGAAGTCGCCCGCTTTGACATCACCGACAAGTCGGGCAAAGTTGTCATTGCCAAAGACAAGCGCGTGACCGCCCGCCACACCCGCGAGCTTGAGCAATCTGGCACGACCCACATTTCGGTGCCAGAAGATTTTTTGGTGGGCCGCGTGGTCGCCAAAAACATCATCGACCAAGACACTGGCGAAATCATCGCCAAGGCCAACGACGAGCTCACCGAAGCCCTGCTGAAAAAGCTGCGAGGCTCTGGCGTGCAAGAGCTGGCTTGCATCTACACCAACGAACTCGACCAAGGCCCGTTCATCTCGCAAACCCTGCGCGCTGACGACACGACTGACGAGTTTGCTGCCCGCGTGGCCATCTACCGCATGATGCGCCCTGGTGAGCCACCCACGGAAGATGCAGTGCAAGCGCTGTTCTACCGCTTGTTCTTCAACCCGGATACATACGACCTGAGCCGTGTGGGCCGCATGAAATTCAACGCCCGTGTGGGCCGCGACGGCTCCACTGGCGAGATGGTGCTCTCGAACGACGACATCTTGTCGGTCGTGAAGATCCTGGTTGAGCTGCGCAATGGCCGTGGCGAGGTGGACGACATCGATCACTTGGGCAACCGCCGAGTGCGCTGTGTGGGTGAGCTGGCCGAAAACCAATACCGCACTGGTTTGGCACGCATCGAAAAGGCAGTGAAAGAGCGCCTCGGTCAAGCCGAGCAAGAGCCGCTGATGCCGCATGACCTGATCAACAGCAAGCCGATTTCGGCCGCGCTCAAAGAATTCTTTGGTGCGTCGCAGTTGAGCCAGTTCATGGACCAAACCAACCCCTTGTCTGAGATCACGCACAAGCGTCGCGTCTCTGCCCTTGGCCCAGGTGGTTTGACCCGCGAACGCGCTGGCTTCGAAGTGCGTGACGTTCACGTCACGCACTACGGCCGCGTGTGCCCGATTGAAACGCCTGAAGGCCCGAACATCGGCCTCATC
>JAAFHN010000141.1 GCA_013298415.1 Comamonadaceae bacterium | reverse complement strand
CGCAAGTACTCCTTCGGTGTGTAGAGCGCGAGCGTGAAGTTCAGCGCCGTCAAGCTGTTGACCTCAAGCCACACCTCCTGCGGACGCTCGGGTTGCAACTGCAGTGCGAAGACGATGGGTGCCATGCCAATGTCGCGCTGCTCGGCAGACAGTGCTGCCCCTCCACTGCTTCGAATCCATTCGCCCTTGGCGTCTCGCACATAGGCATTCGCAAAGGTCAAGCGGGGTGGGGCGAGCTCAAGCCACACGATTTCCTGCCCTGCGCTGGGCCTAATCTGCAAGCGCAGCCACAGGGTGTTTGCCGACCAGCCCAATGAAATCGGCAACTGGGCCGATTTGCCCGGCAATGCAGGCGGTGTTGTCAAGGCACCGGCCTCTGACGGCTGCGTAAATTGCAGATCAATGGACTCGATGGTGGCGGGTGCTTCGCCGAGCGATTGGCGTGGCCGCTCCACCAAGGTGTAGCCAGCACCGAGGGCGCCGATCGTGAAAGCCACGATCACGCACGCCAACACCTGTAGCCAGGGCTGAGAAACCCAGGGGTGAGACAGCAGCGCCGTGAAGCGGGCTTGAGCAGCGCCAAAAGAGGGCATGGCGGATACTTTCGTGGGTCTGGGTTCGCTTGCGATCTGCGCTCAGTCGGCAGAAGTTGCTGGGGTAGGGGTGGCATCGATCGTTGCGCCGATGCCGCCCGAAGCCCGAAATTCACTGGGCGTGAGCCCGCATCGCTGGCGAAATGCGTAAGTGAATGCGGAAGTGGCATTGAAGCCGGTGCGGTCTGCGATCGCGCTCACGGGTTCATCCGTATGAAGCAGCATTTCGCAAGCCACCCGATGCCGCTCGCCGCGCAGGTACTCAAACACGGCCATGCCTGTGACCCGCCGAAACTCCTCTGTGAGTTTGCGCTCATTGGTGCCCACGGTATGGGCCAGCTTGGTCAACTTCAGAGGCTCGGAGAGGCTTGCAAGCAGGAGCTGCTGAGCCTTGCGCACCATGCGGTCGCCGCTGCTCAAATGTGCGCCGCTGTCTTGCGCAGGCGTCTGAGATTCTTGAGCAACTGCGGTGGGGCGGCGCATGTGAACGCGGATGCGAGCAACCAACTCTTCGGCTGAGAAGGGTTTGGTGATGTAGTCCACCGCGCCTTCTGCAAAGGCATGAAGCTTTTCAGAGAGCTCTGCGGCGCCAGTAAGAAAAATGATGGGCACTTTGGCGAGCCTTGGGTCTCCCGCGATCAGCCTGGCAGTACCGTGGCCGTCCAATTCGGGCATGTTGATGTCCAGCAAAATCAGGCTAGGGCGGTGTTCAAGTGCGCGGCGAAAGCCGTCTTTGCCGTTCAAGGCGGCAAAAAGCCGGTAGCCCTGGCCCAAAAGCATCTCAGAGAGCAAGCGGATTTCGGTCACATCGTCGTCGATGATGAGGATGGCGTCGGTGGATTCGGGAGTCGTCATGGTCGGCAAAAGCAGATGGCCAGGCATGTGAGGCATTGTGAGACTGCGGCGCGTGCAGGCGCGGGTATGGGCACAAGGCGGTGCCCAAAATGCCCAGGTTACCGCCATCCAGCGCTGAAATGAGTGGGAAGCTCCCTCCTGAGTGTCGAATCAGCGAAGGTTTTTGTCGAAATCAACGGGTTGTATGCTCTGGCCGCACTTACGCCGCCATTTGGTCTTGGCAGTTCCATAAACTGCAAGTGAAAACAGCGGCCGACAAAAGGCTGCTGGTTTGTTTCCAGCCTCGCCCAAGCGGCAATCAGCCGCGCTTCGGAGTCCATCCCATGTTGAATATCGCGGTCGTTCAAGAGGCCCCAGTTACCGTTGTGAATCTCAGCGGAAGCGTTGACACGCTCACAGCAGACACGCTCACCACGCACCTTGGCGCACACATTCGAGAAGGCCGCAGCATGATCGTTGCAAACTTTGAAGGCGTGGGCTTCACGAGCAGCGCGGGCCTGCGCTCCCTGCTGATTTCGATGAAGGAAGCCCGCCGGACTGGCGGCGACTTGCGGCTTGCCGCGGTGCAGGTTTCAGTGCAGAAAGTGCTCGCCCTTTCAGGCTTTGCCAGCATCATGAAAATTTATCCCAGCACCGAAGAAGCCGTGGTCAGCTTCCAAGGCGTGCGCACTTAAAGCTCGCGAGGAATGGCAATGGGCCAACCTGTACCTGAGGCGTTTTTGCGCCCCATGGGCCACCACCTTCACGGTGTGTCCGATGCGCAGATCGAAGCCGTCATCTCCAAATGCTGGCAAGACAGCGGCTTTCGCCTCTTTCTCATGGATCACCCCGTGGAAGCCTTGAGATCGCAGGGCATCAGCATTCCAGTCGGTGTTCGCGTGAAAGCCTTTGAAAGCTCGGCGGCGGTGATGCACCTGGTGATACCCCAGCCCCCGCAAGCCAAAACATGAGCCATTGGAGCAGCCCACTTGACAGCGCGGAAAGCTCCGAGAGCTCGGAAAGCGCGCGAGGCGCGGAAGGCCCCGCTCTCGAAAGGGGCGTGAGCTTGCCCCGCGACATCGATGTATCGCTGCTCAGCCGCTCCGCAATGCTTTGCCATCTGCCCGAGCAGGCGCTGGCGGCGATGTTTGCGGCGCGCGTGGTGCGGCTGCTTCGCGACGGGGAGGTGTTGGTGGAGGATGAAGCGCGGGTCTCGCAGGCTTGGCTGGTGGCCGCAGGCACCGTGAAGCCCGCCAAGCTGCGAGCAGCGACCGGGCTGGTCGCGGCAGAGGCAGGCGTGCTGATCGACAAAGTGGCCGTGGTGCTGGGCGGCACGCACGAGGCGAGCTGGATCGCTCAGGGCAGTGCGATGGTGGTTGGCTTTCCGATTGCGCTGCTGCACTCCTTTGAGCGGAGCTACCCGGAACATTGGGCCAAGCTGATCGAGCATGCCAACACCTTGATGCTGCAAAACGCGCTGCGGCTTGCCTTGCGCAGCGCATTGCCCTTGTGTGATCCCGCGCCCATGTTGGAGCGTGCTTTTTCCGAAGGCTTGTGGTGGCACATGGCGCGCGGCGAGGCGCTCTTCAGCGAAGGCGATGCGTTGGATGGCTGGTATGTGCTCGTGTCTGGCGAGCTGGCTGAAACCTCTAGTGGCCTCGGTCAAGCGCTGATCCATTCCACTTTGCGTGCAGGCAATTTGGTGGGTGCGTCTGCGATGCTGGCTGGCCAAGCCTATTCGAGCACGGTGGTGGCGCGGCGTGACGCCTGGCTGCTCAGGCTGGATGCGAGTGACTTCGAGTCCCTGGTGCTCGCGCATCCGCAAACGGTGCAGGCGGTGGCTCGGCACGCCATCCGCCGCGCCACGAACAAGCGAAAAGTCACCGATCTGGATGCTACGGTGGCTGTGATTCCGAGCTGCACCGAAGCAAGCGAAACCCTGATCCTGGACTTGATTGGCGAACTTGAGCGTCTGGGGCCCTTGTCGGTGTTGGACGCCGCCCTGTGCGAAGCCAAAGGCATCGTGCGCGACGTGGCGGGCCGTGAACGCGCTGACTTGGCTTGGCTGAGGCTCGAAGCCTGGACTGATGCACAGCACCAGCGAGGCAGGCGAGTGCTTTTGATCGGTGATGCGCGAGACAGCTCTTGGAGCCTGCATGCAGCTCGCGCGGCAGATCGCGTGTTGCTCATCGCTGACGCAACACAAGCCCTGCCGAGCGAGTTTCCAGCAGCGTGGCAAGCCGTGCAGGCCGACATTGCCCTGCAAGCTAAGCACGCGAGCTCAGACACGCTGCGTTGGCAACCCCAAAACTGGCTCTGCCTGCTTCACCCCAGGGACTGCAAGCGGCCGCAGGGCACTGCGCGCTGGCTCAATGCCTTCAATCCCAGCAAGCACTTCCATGTGCGCGCTGGCCGCTTGACTGACTTGGCTCGACTGGCCCGGCACTTGGCTGGCCAAGCCATTGGCCTTGCACTCAGCGGCGGTGGCGGCCGTGGCCCAGCTCATGCGGGCGTGTTTCGCGCCCTGGAGGAAGCGGGCATCCCCATCGATTTTGTGGCGGGCACCTCGGCGGGCGCGCTGATGACTTGCCTCTTCACCCAAGACGAAGGCTGGCAATCCTGTGCTGAACGCGCCATCGAGGGGATTGGGCCTGCGCCCGGTCCGTTCAGCGACCTCACTGTGCCTGTGGTGTCGTTGATCAAGAGCCAGCGCTTGCACGATTTGGTGCGAGGCACTTACGGCGAAGAGCGCTTGGAAGACAGCTGGATCCCGTGTGCCACGGTGGCGACAAACCTCAGCAAGCTCGCCCGCGTGGTCTACACCAGGGGCGCGTCATGGCAAGTCACCCTCGCGGGAGTTTCCCCGCCCGGCGTGGCAAAGCCTCGGGTGGTGGACGGGGATCTCATCTGCGACGGTGGCCTGATCGACAACATGCCAGTGAGCGTGTTGCTGGAGCACGGTTGCCGGCATGTGATCTCTGTGAACATTTCTACCGAGCAGACCCTGAAGCTGGAAGGCGACGACTTCCCCAGCCCCTGGGCGATTTTGGCGGATCGCATGCTGCGCGGTGGGCGCAAAACGGCGGGCATCCCCACTTCGATCGACATTCTTCTGGCAGCGACCACCCTGGCCAGCGAGGATGCCCGCCAGCTCGCGGCAAGTTGGACTGATTTGCAAATTTCCCCCGATTTAAAGCGCTTTAAAACCACCGATTTCATGCGCGGCCCAGAGCTGGTAACTCAAGGCTATGCAGACGGCAAGCTCGCCATCGCGCAGCATGAACGCGAAGAAGCGGGCAGTGCCTTTTGGGCACTGGTGAACCTCTACCGATATCAAAGCACGCCCTCGCCGCGTGTAAAGCCTTTTTGAAAGACCTTGCCATGAACACCAACGCCGCTGTGCGCCCGCAACCCAAAGTAACGCTTGTGATTGGATCGGGCAGCGTGAAATGCGCTGCTGGCTTGGGCGTGGCCAAAGCGCTGGGCGAGGCGGGGATTGGCATCGAGCGCGTGGTGGGCTGCAGCGCGGGCTCGATCTTCGGCTCGATGATTGCGATGCAGTTGCCGCTTGAGCAAGCCATGCGCGATGCCCGCAGCCTGTGGACGAGCGAGATCACATCCAGCAAAGATCGCATGGCGCTTTTGCGGGTGTTGGCGCCCAAAATGTTTGGCTTCAAGCCCACCAATTTTGGATTTCGCAGCGATGTGCCGATGATGCGCTTGGTCAACGGCTACTACAAAGATCTGAAGCTGGAAGACTTGCCCATTCCGCTGCACATCACCGCCACCGATTTGGCCAACGGTGATTTGGTGGAAATCTCAAGCGGTCGAATTGCGGCTGCTGTGCGGGCGAGCATTGCGATTCCATTCGCTTTCACGCCGGTGGAGTTGAACGGCAAAACGCTGATTGACGGTTATTTGTCAGACCCTTTGCCGGTGAGCGTGGCGATTCGCCACGGCGCGCAAGTGATCGTGGCCATCGGGTTTGAGAGCCCCGATCAAGAGCGCATCAACGGCGTTGGTCGGTTTGCCTTCCAGATTTCCGCCATCATGAGCAACAACTTGCTCAAAGCCCGCCTGGCTTTTAACAGCGTGGTGCACCACTCTGAGCTCATCACATTGATTCCCGAATTTGAGCAACGTGTGAAGCTCTTTGACATCGAAAAGATCGGCTACATCATCGAAGAGGGCGAGCGCGCGGCGGCCAAACAAATGCCCTACTTGAAGCAAGTTTTGGGGATCACTGCTGCCGCTGAAGCCGCGTAGAACTCACTCCCGCCGCGGTTTGGCAGGCCGCGCTCACATCCAAACCGCCCGCCACAGCAGGCCCGGCACATCGCGTTTGCGCAGGGTGGGGCGGCGCTGCATGGTTTGAAATCCGATGCTTTCGATGCGCTGGCAGATGCTCAGGCCGCCTTGAATCACGCCGCGAAGCTCCCAGCCTGCTCTGCCAGGCACTTGGCGCACGATTTTGAAGCCTTTTTGCATCTCTGTCCTAGCATTTGCTACAAGCGATGCTACAGATAACGTAGCGCCTTCAAACATGACCCGGCCCTGCGCAGCGGCCAGCATCTGGGCGTGGCTCAGGCGGTTTTTCTCGCACATGTCGACGGGCAGGTAGTAGCGCCCTCGGCGGATGTCTGCGCCTAAGTCTTGCCAAAAATTGATGAGCTGCAAAGCAGTGCAGACGTGATCGCTGTCCGTTTTCGCGTCTTCGGCTTGCACGCCGTAGAGGTGCAGCAACAAACGGCCCACGGGATTGGCGGACAAGCGGCAGTAGTCGTAGAGCTCGGCCTCATCGGCGTAGCGGTGGCCGCTGTAGGTGTAGCGCACGTCTTGCTCGAAGGCGCTGAGCAAGTCGGTGAGCAAGGACTGCGGAAGCGCGTGGGCTTGCACAGCTTGCGCAAGCGAACCAAACACGCCAGGCCAGCGCTTTGAGGCGCTGCGGCCCGCGTACACATCGTGCAAATCCATCCGATATTCGGCCAAATCGGCTAGGCGGGAGGCGGCACCCGCCGTGCCCTCATCGGCGATGTCGTCAGCCGTGCGGGCAAACCAGTAGATGGCTGCAATCGGTGCGCGCAGTGGCTTGGGGCAAAGCCAGCTGGCCACAGGAAAGTTTTCGTAGTGGGCCACGCCATGGGCGGCGTTGAGCGGCGAGGGGGCGGGAGCAAGAGTCACAGGCGCAATCCTAGGCTGCAATCGGCGGCAGGGATCGCGCCGTTCGTCGCAACGCGGTTGACGAGGTTGAAAAAATCGAATAAATTACTAACCAGTCAGTCATTAAAAACAACG
>JAAFHN010000009.1 GCA_013298415.1 Comamonadaceae bacterium | reverse complement strand
TGGCATGGTGCCCTTGGCCTTCGCGCTGACTGAAGGCAGCGAGCAGCGTGCGCCGATGGGCCAGGCCGTGATTGGCGGCGTGATCACATCGAGTGTGCTCACACTCGTGATCGTGCCGGTGGTGTATTGCTATATGGACGATTTGGCCAACTGGGCCAAGCGAAAATGGATGGGCAAGGCTGCTGTGCAGTCGGCCTGATCCGAGTTTGATTTGAACTGAACCCTTCAACGGAACCCGAGCTTTGAACATGCAAACCGATGCCGCTTTTCTGAACATCGAGCAAGCCCGCTTCAACATGATTGAGCAGCAAATTCGCCCCTGGGAGGTGCTGGATCCGCAGGTGCTCAAACTGCTGGCCGCCGTGAAGCGCGAAGACTTTGTGCCTGCCGCGCGCAAGGGCTTGGCCTTCATGGATGTGGAAGTGCCTCTGGGTGCATCGCCCGATCAAGTGATGTTGGCGCCGCGCGTGCAAGCGCGTTTGGTGCAAGACCTGTTGCTGAAACCCACAGACCGCGTGCTCGATGTGGGCACTGGCAGCGGCTTCATGGCAGCACTTTTTGGTGCGGCGTGCCGGGAAGTGGTGAGTTTGGAGATCGATGGCGCGCTGGCCGGTGCGGCGCAAGACAAACTTTTGAGCGCGGGTTTGGGCAATGTGCGGGTGCGAGTGGCCGATGCCAGCCAAGACCTGGCCGACCAAGGCTTGGCCGAAGATGTGGCCCAGCCCTTTGATGCGATTTGCATCAGCGGAGCACTTGCCAGCGTGCCCGAGCATTTGCGCAAGCTGCTTGCTGTGGGTGGGCGAATGATCGTGGTGATTGGCCAAGAGCCCGTGATGCAGGCCACGCGCTACACGCGCGTCAGTGCCGATGCGTGGCGCGGCGAAGTGCTTTGGGACACCGTTGTGCCCGCGCTGCGAGGCTTTGCACAACCCAGCGGCTTTTCCTTTTGATCGACGGGTCATTGGCGATGACGCAATTTGTGCAGCTTGCACCTGCCCAACTGGCCGACTGGCTCGCGTCGGTGGGCGATTCGCCAGAGGCCGGCGGGGTGCTGATCGATGTTCGCGAAGCCTGGGAATGGCAGGCGGCCAACGTGTCGGCAAGCGCCGTGCTGCCCAAAACCATGCGGGTGCTGCACATCCCTTTGCGCGAGCTGCCCGCCAAGGTAGACGAGCTGGATACCAGTGTGCCCACTGCATTGCTCTGCCACCACGGGGTGCGCAGCTTGAACGCAGGGCATTTTTTGGCCCAGCACGGCTTTGAGCAGTTGGCCAACGTGCACGGCGGCATCGATGCCTGGGCGCGGAGCGCCGACTCGAGCATTCCGCTTTACTGAACCCACACACACCTCCCACACACACCTCCCACACATACAACAACGCTTGGCTCGCTACTTTGATTCGCAACGGACACTTCATGAAATTCAACCGTTTGACTTTGGCTGCGGCCCTTTTTCTGGGCGCTGGTGGCGCTGGCGCACAGTCTCTGAGCACTTTGGTCAACGATGCACGCGCTTTCGACGCGGCGGTACTCAGCGCCAAAATCGCCTGGGATGCAGCCAAGCTGCGCATCGATCAATCTCAGGCGGGGCTCGGGCCCACGGCTTCCCTGGCAGCCGGTGTGTCGCGGCAAAACAGCGACATTTTCCCCGGCTCGCTTGACCGCAGCAGCGCGCGCCAGGGCGCAACCGTGAGCGCGAGCTACCCGCTTTGGCGGCCTGCGAACCGAGTGACGGTCACCCAAGCTGAGCGCAGCGCCGAAATTGCCAAAATTGCCTACGAAGCGGCCGAACAAGACCTGATCGTGCGCGTGACGCAAGCCTACTTTGACGTACTCGGCGCGCAAGACACGATGACTTTCGTGCGTGCGCAAAAGGCTGCTGTTGCCGAGCAGCTCGCCGCTGCCAAGCGCAACTTTGAAGTGGGAACCAGCACCATCACCGATTCGCGCGAGGCCCAGGCCCGCTTTGATTTGGTGATCGCTCAAGAAATCGCAGCGGAAAACGATTTGCGCGTCAAGCAGGCGAATTTGTCGCAGCTGGTGGGCAAATCGGCTAGCCCGAGCGGCCTGGCCGACAAGGTGGCCTTGCCCAACCCGCAGCCGAATGACATCACCGCCTGGGTGCAAGCCATGGAAGACAACCACCCTGGCATTCGCCAGGCGCGCCTGGCGCTCGATCTGGCCAAACTGGAAACCGAAAAAGCCAAGCTGGCTGAGAAACCCACTGTGGACTTGACCGGCAGCTACGACATTTCCACCAACTACGGCAGCACCGCCTACCAAAGGAACGGGTTTCCCAACACCCGTACCTACGGCGTGGGCGTGAGCATGAACATGCCGCTCTGGACGGGCGGCGCCACCCAAAACCGCATCAAGGAAACGCTCGCGCTGGAAGAAAAGGCCCGCGCTGACTTGGATGCCGCGCGCCGAAACGTGGCAACGGCCACCCGCACGGCGTTCTTCGGTGTCCAGTCTGGTCTGGGTCAAGCCAAGGCGCTGGAAGCCGCAGAAGCCTCCAGCCAAAGCGCCCTCGATGCCAACAAGCTTGGCTACCAAGTGGGCGTGCGCATCAACATCGATGTGCTCAACAGCCAAAGCCAGCTCTTCCAAACCAAGCGAGACCTCGCTAAAGCGAAGTACGACGTGATCGTTGGCAACATCCGCCTGCGCCAAGCCAATGGCACCCTGCAAATGGCCGACGTGGAGGCCATGAGCACCTTGCTCAAGCGCTGAAGCAGCGGCCACTGTACGGATCAGTTGCTACGAGTTATGTAGCGTCGAATGTAGCAAACACTAGGACAGTGGTGATGAATCGCTCTGAAATGGTGAGAATTTCACTGGAAAGTCGCTCAAAACCCCGGCGCGCGGGTGTGAGGCGTGCTTGTGTCTTGGCCGCGTTGGCTCTGGCCCTTGGTTCGGCTCTAGCCAACGGCTCGCGGCCTGTTGCCCCACGCGGCGCGCTGAGTGCCGAGGAGCAGCGCGTCGTCACGCTCTTTGAGCAAGCCGCACCCAGCGTGGCCTACATCACCACGCAAGTCGTGCAGACCAATGTGTGGATGGAGCAGCGCGTGGCCGAGGGCGCGGGCTCGGGCTTTGTGTGGGATGCGCAGGGCCATGTGGTGAGCAACCACCATGTGATCGAAGGCGCAAGCCGCGTGTTTGTGCAGCTCGATGCCGGGCAGCCGATTGAGGCTGTGGTGGTGGGCCGCGCGCCCGAGTACGACTTGGCCGTGCTGCGCTTGGCCCGCGTGCCGCAGGGCCTGCGGCCGATTCCTGTGGGGTCGAGTCGGGATTTGAAGATCGGCCAAACCGTGTTTGCCATCGGCAACCCCTTTGGCCTGAGCCGCACACTCACGCAAGGCATCGTGAGCGCACTTGATCGTGAATTGCCCACCACTGGTTACCGCGAGGTGGCTGGGGTGATCCAAACCGATGCGGCGATCAATCCCGGCAATTCAGGCGGGCCGCTTTTGGATTCTGCGGGCCGCTTGATCGGCGTGAACACCGCCATCCGCTCGGCCAGCGGCTCAAGCGCAGGGGTGGGCTTTTCGATTCCCGTGGATTTGGTGAACCGCATCGTGCCTGCGTTGATCGCCAAGGGCAGGGCACCACTGCCCGGCATCGGCATTGAGCCCGTGCGGCCCGATTTGGTGGCGAGAAGCGGCATCAGCGGCGTGGTGATCGCGCAAATGGACGCAAGCGGCCCGGCTGCCCAGGCAGGCTTGATCGGTTTCAACCCCCGCACCCGCGAGGTAGGCGATGTGATCGTGGCCGTGAACGGCAAAACCATCGACACCCTAAGCAACTTCGTCCTAGAACTCGACCGAGCCGGCATCGACAGCATGGTCGAACTCACCGTCCGCCGCAACAACAACCGCAGCGCAGAGCGCAAGGTGCGGGTTAAGGTGGTGGATTTGCGAGCTTGAAGCAGCTGGGGGGCCGTTGGGCGGAAAAGTCGCAAACGTTTGCAAAAATCTCCAAAAACAGTCTCGCAGCAAAGGTTGGTTTGAAGTGTCCAGCCTGCCGCAGCGGGTTTTCTGCAAGGGGTCTGCAAGGGGTCTGCAAGGGGTCTGCAAGGGGTCTGCAAGGTCTGCAAGGGGTCAGGTCTCCCATTTTGCATTTTTCAGGCGTTTGATGTAGAGTTGCCCGATGGTCCGACCCCTGCGAATTGAATACCCTGGCGCGGTGTACCACGTCACCTCGCGTGGCGACAGGCGTGAACCCATTGCCAAAGACGACTTCGACCGCGAAGCCTTCATGCAGATCCTGGGCCAAGCGCTGGAGCGCTTCGACGCCTATGCGCTGGCCTACTGCCTCATGGGCAACCATTACCACCTGGTGATGTGTACCCGCCAAGCCAATTTGTCGCGGCTCATGCGCCACATCAATGGCGTCTACACCCAAGCGTTCAACCGCCGCCACCAACTCAGTGGCCATTTGTTTCAAGGTCGATTCAAAGCCATTTTGGTGGATACCGACAGCTATCTCCTGGAGGTCTGCCGCTACGTCGATCTGAATCCCGTGCGAGCACAAATGGCGGAAAGCCCCGATGCCTATGCATGGAGCAGCTACACGGCCCTGGCCGGCCTGGCAAACGCCCCCACTTGGCTGCAAGCAGCGCAACTCCACGAACAAATCGCGCCCGGGCAAAGCCCGCAGCGGCAATGCGAGACATACACCGAATTTGTGGCGCAGGGCAAAGGCGTGCCGCTGTGGGATCAGCGCCTGAAGCAACAAATCTACTTGGGCGACAGTGCGTTCATCGAGCGCATGCAAAAGCTTGGTGGCATTGACGCACCCGCCATCAACGATCGCAGCGGCCAGCGCAAAGCGCAGGTCAACAAAGTACAGGCCAGCGCCCCGCCGCTGGAAAGCAGCATCGAGCGCTTTGTGGGCACAGGCGATGAAAGCAAGGCGCAGCGCAATCAAAACATCGTCGATGCGTTCTACAAGGGTGGCCACACGCAAACCGCCATTGCCGCCGCCTTCAAGCTGTCCAGCTCAACCGTGAGCCGGGTGATTCAGGGGCATGAAAATCAGCGCTGAACCTGCGCAACGCGGCTCTTGTGTAGGAGATGCGGCGTCCGGCGCATGCGTCTGCTATATATTACATAGCGCTACATTCAACAAATACCAGGACAGTGATGCCAAACTGCTTCAAAAGCGCAGCTGTGATCGTCGTTTTGGCCCTGCCAGGGGGTCACCGCAGAGGGTCCACCGCAGAGGGTCCACCGCAGAGGGTCAGGTCTCCCATTTTGCATGAAAAAACTCTTCACGCCTTGTCGATTAGCGCGCCGCCCGGGCATCAGTACAGTGAGTCGATCTTGGCTCGCCTTCAACGATTGGAATAAATCATGCAATTCATGCTCATGTTTTACAACGAACCCGCTTTGCTCAACCCGCCCGCCGATGAGGCGAGTCGCCAAGCCTGGATGGGCAGCTGGATGGCCTACATCGGCGCCATGCGGCAGTCTGGCGTTGCCGTCAACGGACACGGCCTACAGCCGCCACACACAGCGACGACGGTGCGCATTCGCTCAGAAAAGCGGCAAGTGCAAGACGGGCCCTTTGCCGACACCAAAGAAATGCTGGGCGGCTACTACGTCATCGAGGTACGCGATCTCGATGAAGCCTTGGCCTGGGCCGCGCGTTGCCCTGCGGCGCTGACCGGCAGCGTGGAAGTGCGGCCCGTCATGGCGCCACCGCCGCAGGCCATGCAGCCTGGCACTGGCGCTTGAAGCGGGGATTCGCCATGAATACCTCTCAAATGACGGCGAGCCTCATCACCTTACTTGTCTTGGTTCAGTTCAGCTTTTTCGGTGCATTGGTCGCCAAGGCGCGGGTGCAGTTTGACGTGGCTGCGCCCTTGACCACTGGGCCAGAAGCCTTTGCACGCTTACAGCGCGTGCACCTCAACACCTTGGAGCGACTTGCGCTGTTTTTGCCCCTGCTGTGGATGGCGAGCCTGCATGCCGCGCCTGTGTGGTTTGCGCCGCCTGGGCTGCTGTTTGTGATCGCACGATTTGCCTACTGGCGTGGCTACGTGCGCGAGCCGTCTGCCCGAAAGGTCGGCAACGTGCTGAGCATGGTGGCGATTGCTGCACTGTTGGTGCTGAATCTCGGTGGCCTGCTGGGCGCACTGCGATGAGCGCAGCGCCTGACGGATTTGACGCTGCGCAGCGCCTGGCCCGTCAGGCCTACGGCCGCTTGGTGGCCTGGCTGGCCTACCAGTGGCGCGATTTAGCCGCTGCGGAAGAAGCCATGGGAGAGGCGCTGCTCAAGGCCTTGGAGCGCTGGCCGATTGACGGCGTACCCGTTGCGCCCGAAGCCTGGCTGCTCACGGTTGCCAAACGCGAATTGCTGCAAACGGCACGCAGACAACGCCTTCACGACAGCCCTGAGGTGCAGGCCTTGTTCAGCGACGAAGAGCAAGCCGCAGTGGAGTTTGAAATACCTGATGCACGGCTCAAACTGTTGTTTGTCTGCGCGCACCCGGCCATTGAGCTGGGCATTCGCACGCCCTTGATGCTGCAGACCGTGCTGGGCCTGGAGGCCAAGCAGTTGGCTGCCTGCATGCTGACTTCGCCGGTGGCTATGTCGCAGCGTTTGGTTCGCGCCAAGCAAAAAATTCGCCTGGCGGGCTTGCGCTTTGAAGAGCCCGAAGCCGAGGACTTGCCTGAGCGCTTGCATGCGGTGCTCGAGGCGGTGTACGCCGCTTATGGCCTGGGCTGGGAAGCGGTAGACGGCAGTCAGCCGCTGATTGAAGGCCTGCGCGACGAGGCGCTGTTTCTGGGTGAGCTGTTGTGCGCGCTGTTGCCCAACAGCGCCGAGGCCAAGGGCCTGCTGGCGCTGATGCTGTACTGCCAAGCGCGTCACGCTGCTCGACTGGATGCGACTGGCGAGCTGGTCGCCCTTCACCTGCAAGACACCCAGCGTTGGGATCACCGCTTAATCGACCAAGCGGAAAGCGTGTTGGCGCAGGCAGCGGGCTTGACGCAGCCGGGGCCATTTCAGCTGGAAGCCGCGATCCAGTCAGCACATTGCCAGCGCCGCAACGCGCAGCAAACGCCTTGGCGCGGCATTGCGATGCTCTACAGCCACCTGAATGCCAACTGGCCCACGCTGGGCGCGCAAGTGGCGCAGGCTGTGGCGCTTGCATCCAGCGGCGATGTGGAGTTGGCTCAATCGCAGCTCGACGGCCTAGACCCCGCCCGCCTGGGCAGCTACCAGCCCTATTGGGTGGCCGCAGCGCACATTGCCCGGCTGGGCGGTGAGAGTGTAAAAGCGCAGGGGCATTTGCTTCGCGCGCTCGGCCTGACCAGCAGCTCGCGGGAAAAAGCGTTTTTGCAGCGTCAGCTCAGCGCCTCAGGTCTGCACCCCGGGTAAGCCGTCAAAGCGCCAGCCGTTCACGCTGGAGCGGTGGCCGTCGGCATTCAGATCGCCTTCAAAGCCGTGCAAGATGTTGATCACGCGGCTGTAGCCCGCCGCTTCGAGCGTGCAAGCATCGGGGTCTCCCGTTCCCCACTGCCATTCAAATCGATACATCACAGATCCTTTCAAAATCCATAGCAACAGATGATGTAAACACCTGGACACCAGGCCTATTTTTCATAAAATCTCTCCGGTGCGATCCGCTTTGAGCGTTGCGAACGGCGGTGACTCGACCTTCGCAGAGATGGACATTCAGGCGTTGGCACTTGGGTTGTGGAGATGCACGGCGGCGATCCAGGTGCGTTGAGTGCTTCGTGTGTTCATCAGCAGAGAAGCACGGGCTCGGTCTGCGCCGGGCCGCTGGCAGCAGCAGCGCGCATCGACACGGCCTTTTGCCGTCGCATACAGTCCAAGGCGTGGCTTTCGACGTGTGCGCCAATCCTCCCCCCGGCGCTGCGAGTTTGTCTACTCGCTCGGCTTAGGCAGGCCGGTGTCGCATGAAATGGTTTGGATGCCACGGACAGGGCGAAAGCTATGAAAATTCGTGACGAGGACTGTGACCCAGATGGTGACCAGTTGCGTTCGCCCTGATCCTTCGATAGCTCAGGACAGGGTACGTGCCGTATCGAAGGGCTGATGGGAGGGCTTCGATACCTCAGCCCAAACGGGGGGTGATCTGAGTCACGGTCCAAATCAGGTAAAAAGTAGCTCTCTGTCCTCGTCTTTATTGTGTTTGTAGCTACTGAAAACGTAGCATTTGAGGTTTGAATATGGCGAGTTCTCGCGCGTTGGATTTGGTGCTGTATGGGGCTTCGGGCTTTGTGGGCAAGCAGGCGGTGGCTTATTTGGCTGAGGCGGCCAAGACGCAGCCGTTTCGTTGGGCCATTGCGGGGCGGTCTGAAGTGAAGCTGCGGGCGGTGCTGCGCGATGTGACTGAAAAGGGCTTGGACGTGAACGGCGTGGGCGTGATCGTGGCCGATGCGCAGGATGACGCGGCTTTGCTCGCGATGGCGGCGCAGGCGCGGGTGGTGGCAACCACCGCTGGGCCATACGCGCTTTTTGGCAGCAAGCTGCTGGCGGCCTGCGTGAGCCAAGGCGCGCACTATGTGGACATCACGGGCGAGACGCCCTGGGTGCGCCAGATGATCGATTTGCACCACGAGGCGGCGGGCAAAAAGCGCTTGAAGATCGTGCCGGGTTGTGGCTTTGACAGCGTGCCCTCTGACCTGGGCGTGGCCCTGTTGGCAGCTGAGATGCAGGCCCGGTTTGGCGAGCCGCTGGCGCGTGCCAAGAGCGCGTTTCGCATTGCAGGCGGCGGCTTGAATGGCGGCACGGCGGGATCGCTGATGAACGTGCTCGATGCGGGGCAGGGGCACTTGGTAGACGACCTCTTTTTGCTGAACCCCGAAGGCAGCCGCCCGGCCAGCCATCAAGGCCATGAAGACCCGATTGCGCCGCTGCACGACGCGGATTTCAGCGCGTGGATCGGGCCTTTTGTGATGGGGCCGATCAACTCTCGCTTGGTACGGCGCAGCGCGGCCCTGCGGGGCGAGTCAGACCTGAAGTACCTGGAATACATGCGCTTTGGCAAGGGCTTTGGTGCAGCGGTGATGGCCACCGCGTTCTCAAGCGGCGCGCTCACGGGCCAAGCGCTGCTCAAGCTCGCACCTGTGCGCAAGCTTGCCCAAGGCTTCATGCCCAAGGCGGGCGAGGGGCCGAGCGAAGCGGCGATGGCGCGCGGCTACTTTGCTTGCGAGGTGGTGGGTGAATCGGCGAGTGGCAAAAAGCTGCGGTCGAAAGTGTCAGACCAAGGCGATGCGGGCAACCGGGCGACGACCAAAATGATGTGCGAATGCGCGCTGGCTGTGGTGCATGACGAGGCGGAGCTGCCAAAAAGCTTCGGTGTGATCACACCCTCCATTGCGTTTGGGCCGGGGCAGGGCGATGTGCTCGCAACTCGCCTGCGTGCTGCGGGCATGGTGGCCGAGGTGATGGCATGAGCGCAGAGTTTTCTCCCCCATTCACCCCTGCGGGCTCTGCTGCGCGCACCTTGCGCGAGCGCGCTGCTGTGGTGCTCTCACCCAGCGATTTGAGTTCGGCATTGGGTGTGGCCCTGCCGGACTTGATGGCCCTGCGCCCGCATTGGAACGATTTGGCCGCCGACCAGCATTTGAAAGACGGCGGCAAGTACCGCCAGCGCAGGCATTCGTGTTTTGTGATCGAGCGGGGTGCGATCGCGCAGACGTCGCACCGCGCACATTGGCAGCCGGTGGAATACAACGCGCTGCACGGCGGCATTGAGCGCTGGTTTGAGCCGATGGCGCCTGAGATGGTGGCCAGCGCCGCCTGGCAAGGCATGCTGCAAGGCTTTGCGAAGTTTGCCGATGCGATTCGCCCTGGCGTGGCGCGCTGGTGCGTGGAGGCGCATCCGTTTCGCATCGACACCGCAGGCGGCATTGGCCGGCCCACGCCCGAGGGCGCGCACCGCGATGGCGTGGATTTGGTGGTGGTGTGCTTGGTGGGCCGAACGGGCATCAAAGGCGGCGAAACCCGGGTGTTTGATGCCCACGGCCCAAATGGCCAACGGTACACGCTCACCGAGCCCTGGACTGCAATCATGCTGGACGATGCCCGCGTGATCCATGAAACCACGCCGATTCAGCCGCTGGATGCTGGGGAGGGCGGGCACCGCGATACCCTGGTGCTCACTTACCGCGCCGGAGCCTTCCAGGGGCCTTGATTGCGCATCATCCGGCCGGGCCAATCGCCCGTTCGGGCTGAGCAACCTTCCGTTCGGGTTGAGCCAGACTTCCGTTCGGATTGAGCCAGACTTCCGTTCGGATTGAGCCAGACTTCCGTTCGGGCTGAGGCAGACTTCCGTTCGGGCTGAGGCAGACTTCCGTTCGGGCTGAGCTTGTCGAAGCCCACTGGCCGCCGTCCCCGTGTCTCGCGGCGATCCGCTGCCCTTCGACAGGCTCAGGGAGAACGGTCGGGGGCGGGAGCTCAGGGCGAACGGTTGGGGGCGGAGCTTAGAGCGAACGGTTGGCGCGCGCTCGGCGTGAACGGCTTGAGGGCTAAGTTCTAGCCAGCGAGCGCTGCCTTTACCGCTGCGCTCACGGCACCCATGTCGGCTTTGCCACCGAGTTGGGCTTTGGCAAGCGGCATCAGTTTGCCCATATCGGCTCCGGTGAGGGCGCGGCCCAGCTCGGCCTTCAGCCCATCGGCCAACGCGCGCACGGCGGCAGCCACTTCGTCTGCGCCCATGCGCTGCGGCAAATACACGCTCAAAAGCGCCATCTCGGCTTGCTCTTTGTCGGCAAGTTCTTGGCGGCCAGCTTGCACGAAGGCGGCGATGCTGTCTTTGCGCTGCTTGATCAGTTTGTCGACGATGGCCACGATGCCGGTGTCGTCCAGCGTGATGCGTTCGTCCACTTCCTTTTGCTTCATCGCAGCGGTTAGGCCGCGCAGGGTGGTGAGCTTGTCCGACTCTTTGGCGCGCATGGCGTTTTTGATGTCGTCGTTGATGCGGTCTTTGAGGGTGGTCATGGTGGTGCTATATTTTTGAAGGGTTTAGAAACAACGAAGCCCGCGAAGAGCGTCCTCTTGCGCGGGCTTGTGAGCTGGCCTTGGATGAGGCCTGATCTGGGAGCAGATCAGTACATCTTCTTGGGCAACTGCATGCTGCGCACGCGCTTGTAGTGGCGCTTGACGGCGGCGGCCTTCTTGCGCTTGCGCTCGGCGGTGGGCTTTTCGTAGAACTCACGGGCGCGCAGGTCGGTCAACAAGCCGAGCTTCTCAATGGTGCGCTTGAAACGGCGCAGAGCCACGTCAAAGGGCTCGTTTTCTTTTACGCGAACAATGGTCATGGGTAAGGAATTCCTGTGGAAGTTTGCGAGGCGCACCTGATCAGGGTGAACCCCAATTTGCTAGCAAAGCCCGCGATTATAGCGCGTTGCTCGAGGTGAAGCGGTTTTTCAGCAGTTTTCACAAGAGATCAGGAGGCAAGGAGTCGGGAAACGAGGTAGCTTAGTTCGGCCCAGGCATACAGCCGTTATCTATACTTCGTATGGATAAATACAGGCACCTCATGTCCAAAGAAGCTGTTTTCACGATGAAGCTGGAGCCCACGCTGCGTGCGGAGTTCATGGCGGCGGCAGAGGCTGAGCACCGGCCCGCATCGCAAATCCTTCGCGAGCTGATGCGGGAGTTTGTGCAGCGCCAGCGGGAAGGGCGTGCTTACGACGACTACTTACGCGCCAAGGTCACCCTGGGGCGCGAAGACGTGCGCGCAGGGAGGGTGTCAAGCGCGCCAGAAGTTGAGGCCCGCTTCGCCGCGCGCAGGGCCAGTGCTGCGGCATCCAACTGAGCTGCCTGCGCATGCAGGTTTTTTGGGGCAGGCAGGCAGAATTGGATCGGGAGGATGTTTTTGCGTACATCGCCGACGACAACCCCGCAGCCGCTGTTCGCATGGACGAGCTGTTTTCAGCTGCTGGGGCTAGGCTTGCTGAACATCCTCGGCTGGGCAAGCCCGGCTTGGTTGGGGGCACGCGGGAGCTGATCGTTCATGAGAACTACCGCCTCGTCTATGAGGTGGACGATGAGGCGGTGTGGATTCTCACGCTCGTCCACGTGGCAAGGATGTGGCCACCGCGCCAGGCCTGAACAGGCTCAGTTCACCATCACCAGTTTGCCCATCACCTTGCGCTCGCCCATGCGCTGGTAGGCGGCTTTCAGGTCGCGCATCGGCATTTCAGCGTCGATCACGGGTTTGATCTCGCCTTTGGCATACATCTGCACCAGCTCGCCCATCATCGCGGCGTTCGCTTGGGGCTCGCGCTGGGCGAACGCGCCCCAAAACACGCCGACCAAACTGGCGCCTTTGAGCAAAGCCAGATTCATCGGCAAGTTTGGGATTTGCGGGTCTGACGCGAAGCCCACCACCAAGTAGCGGCCGCGCCAGCCAATCGAGCGAAACGCGGGCTCGGCGAACTGGCCACCCACGGGGTCATAGATCACGTCGGGGCCTTTGCCCTGCGTGGCAGATTTGATGGCTTCGCGCAGATCGCCTGCGGCGTAGTTGATCGTGGCATCCGCGCCAAGCTGCTTGCACAGCGCGCATTTTTCTTCTGTGGAGGCGGCGGCGATCACTTTTGCGCCCTTGGCCTTGGCGATTTGGATGGCTGCTGTGCCCACGCCGCCTGCTGCACCCAGGATCAACACCGTTTCGCCTGCCTTCAGCGCGGCGCGATCCACCAGCGCGTGGTACGAGGTGGCGTAAATCATGATGAAGGCCGCTGCGTCCACAAAGCTGATCGCATCGGGCAGAGGGATGCAGAGCTTGGCGGGGGCGAGCGTGTGCGTGCCAAAGCCACCTGTGCCCGAGAGGCAGGCCACGCGCTGGCCCACACGCAAGTGCTTCACACCCTCGCCCATTGCCTCCACTGTGCCTGCGTATTCCGAGCCGGGCACAAAAGGCAGCTCGGGCTTCATCTGGTACTTGTTTTGCACGATCAAGAGATCGGGAAAGTTGAGCGAGGCCGCCGCGATGGCGATGCGCACTTCGCCCGCTTTTGGCTCGGGTGTGGGCGCTTCGCGCCAGGTGAGCGATTCAACGCCAGTGGGGGTGTCGCAAAACCAGGCTTGCATGGGGTCTCCGAGCTGTCTTGTACAAAAGGAGGCAAATCATAGAATGCGTGGCTCCGCGCTGATGTTTGGCGCGACAACTTGGAGACAAGCATGAAGATTCAGATGTTGAAGCCCTTGGTGGCTGCCTGCGCGCTCGGCGCGGCCGCCTTGTGGGCCGGCTACGCGATTTCGCAAACGCCTGCGGCAACCGCCCCAGCCGCTCCAACCGCCAGCGCGCCTGCCGCCGCCCCGGTGCGCTATGTGCAGGCCCCGCTGCCCTATGCCAGCGATGCGCTGGAGCCCATCATCGACAAGATGACGATGGAGCTGCACCACGGCCGCCACCACAAGGCGCAGTACGACGCGCTGAACGCCATTGCCGCCACCAATCCCGAAGTGGCCAAGATGAGCGTGGAAGAGCTGCTCGCCAACACCGCCAAATTCCCGCCCGGTGTGCGCAACAACGCAGGCGGCGTGTGGAACCATGATTTCTTTTGGGCCACCATGGCCCCAGCCGACAAGCGCGGCGCGCCATCCACTGCGCTTTTGCTGCGCATCGTGGCCGATTTCGGCGGCGTGGAAGCGATGAAAACCCAGTTCAACACCGCAGGCGCCACGCGCTTTGGCTCAGGCTGGGCATGGCTTGTGGTGCGCGACAAAAAGCTCGTGATCACGTCTACCCCCAACCAAGACAACCCGCTGATGGACATTGCCGAGACCAAAGGCGCGCCGATTCTGGGTAACGACGTGTGGGAACACGCCTACTACCTCAAGTACAACAACCGCCGGGGCGAGTACCTCACCAAATGGTGGGATGTGGTGAACTGGAACGAAGTGAACAAGCGCTTTGACGCGGCGATGAAGTGATTTCGCCTCTGAATCGTCCCTGTCGTTGCTGTGTCGTCTCGGCCGTTTGTGCACTGTCTGCGACTCTGCGCCTAGACATGAACGATGTAGGAAGGGAATCGCCCTCCGCAGCGCTTGGATGAATGGCGGGACGCGACCAACAAAAAAAGGGTGCCTCGCGGCACCCTTTTGGGTTTTGTAGCGGGGCTGCGGGCTCGACCAACCGGCGTGCACGTGGTCGTTGGTGTCGCGTCCCAGCAACTGGGTGGCGTGGTGCCGGTGCCGCGTTGGCTGGGGAGGCGGGAAGCCGCGTGCAACTGTTGCGGTTTTGATAAATTTTTTGAGTCATTAACGCCCCGAAGCGGGAAAAAAACACGGTTCCCAGTTGTTTTGGCCCGAAACCGGACGTAAACTTAGGGGCAGGTGGAGAGTGGGTCTGCCACCAGTCCGATTGCGGGTGCGAGCGGGCCTTACTTATTTTTGAAGGGTGATTTCCATGAAACGTTTTGGTATTTCTGCTGGTTTGGTGGCTGTGAGCGCTGCCGTTTTGGTGGCTTGCGGCTCCGGCGACACCGTTCCTGTCGTTCAGCTCGTTGCAGCTGATTTCACCGCCAATGCTGCACCTGCCAACACGGCGGGTCTGGTCGGCGTTAGCTTGACTGCGCCAACTGGTGTGCCTGCTCTGGGCACCACGGCGGCCACCACGATCGCGATCGGCGGCACCGCTGCTGCGCAGACCGCGAAGGTCACGGAAGGTGCGAACACGGCTGATGGCCGTTGGACATATGGCTCTTGCATCTTCACGATCACGGCCTCTACCTTCCCATCTTCCCATCCTCTTGCCCTGGGCAAGACCGTGACGATTGAGCCCTGCACTGTTTCGGTGAACACCACCAACATGGTTGCCGATGCACCTGCTACGAACAGGACTTTGACTGTGAACTTCGGTGGCCGCCCAGCCACCGCGGTGGTTCCAGTTATTGTCAACTCCAACGGTACACTGACTGTTAACGGTGGCTCTGCGGGCACTGTCACCCTTCGACCATCGACTGGCGGTTGATGGCCTAGGGATTGAGTGAGAGCAGGCTTCTGCTCTTTACCTCGAGCTAAGGAACCCTGACCAAGCTTGCTTGGTCAGGGTTTTTTGCTTTTCAGGCGGTGTCTGTGGTGCGAGGATGCCGTTTGTGGCCGCTATTCACGCCCCTGCCGTCCCTGCCGCCGCATCCAGGGCGGCGCGGAACCATCAAGAGCAGCCAAGTTAGCCGGCGGGGGGTGTGCTGTCAGCTCGCGTTTGCAGCATCTGCGACAACCTCTGCGCCAAAAAAGCCCCGCGATCGCTTCGCGCCCTCGGAGCGCGGTCTTCCAGAGTGTCGTGCGCCAGCGCGGCCAACGCTCTGTGGGTGATGGCTTCCCTGTTGCCGAGGCCCCCGAGCTGAAGCGCCTCAGCTGGTTCAGGTCAGCATTCGTACGATAGGGTCTCGGGTAGGTGGAGACCGGATCCGCCGCCAGTCCGATTGCGGGTGCGAGCGGGCCTTGTATTACTTTCAAGAGGCGATTCCGATGAAGCGTTTTGGTATTTCTATCGGTTTGTTGGCGTTGAGCGCTGCGGCTCTGGTCGCCTGTGGCAGCGGTGGCGGCACAGTGGCGGTTTCTCCGATCCAGGTTGCGGCCGCTATGACGCCTGTCAACGCAACGCCTGATAACACGGCTGGCCTCGTTGGTGTGACGGTGACTGCTGACAGCGGCGTGGCTGCTTTGGGCACGACGGTGCCTACCACGATCACCATTGGCGGCAGCGCTGCGGCGCAGACTGCTAGGGTAGCAACGGGCGCGAGCGCGGCTGGCGGCCGTTGGACCTATGGCTCTTGCATCTTCAGCATCACGCAATCCACTTTCTCGGCCGATCATCCGCTTGCGCTTGGCAAGACGGCGACGATCGAGCCATGCACGGTGTCGGTTGACACCGCCGGCTTGGTTGTTGACACGCCACCGGCGCAAAGGACTCTGACGCTTAACCTCGCTGGCAGATCCGGCACGGCAGTCGTGAACGTCAATGTGACCCCCAGCGGTGCCGTGGTCGTCAACGGTGGCACGATGGCGAACACAGGCATTGTCCTCAGGTCTGGCGGCTGATGCGCGTTTGATTGCCCAAGGGTTGCTCAGCCGCCCGTTGTGCATCTGCAAGAAGCCCCGGCCGAGCAATCGGCTGGGGTTTTTTGCTTTCTAAGGCAAGCTTCCACGGGGCTTGCAGCGCTTTTGAATTGCGCCAGGCAGGGGTAGCGAATCATGCACGGAATCGCTCGGTAGACGTGGCGTTGATCACCCCGCCAGGCGCGCACATTCATTTAGCGCCCGGTGTTAGTCCCGCCGCCCGAGTTGCAATGCGGCTTTGTTGCCGGCGTGGCGCTCGGCGGCTAGGTCAGGCCAGTGCAGCCAGGGCTCTGGCTGTGATGGCATCCACGCTTCCCATGCCGTCGATCTTGCGGTACTTGGGGGCTTGCGCGTCTTCGGTTGCCCAGGCGCTGTAGTACGCCACCAGGGGGCGGGTTTGGGCGCTGTACACGTCGAGGCGCTTGCGCACGGTTTCTTCTTTGTCGTCTTCACGCTGCACCAGCGGCTCGCCGGTCGCGTCGTCAAGGCCCTCCACTTTGGGCGGGTTGAATTTCACGTGGTAGGTGCGGCCAGAGGGCAGGTGGGCGCGGCGGCCGCTCATGCGCTCGATGATGCTGTCAAAGGGCACATCGATTTCCAGCACGGCATCGAGCTTCACACCTGCGGTTTTCATCGCATCGGCTTGCGCAATGGTGCGCGGAAAGCCGTCAAACAAAAAGCCTTTTTCGCAATCGGGCTGCGCAATGCGCTCTTTGACCAAGCCGATGATGATGTCGTCGCTGACCAGCGCACCGGAATCCATCACTTTTTTGGCCGCAATGCCGAGCGGCGTGCCGGCTTTCACAGCGGCGCGCAGCATGTCGCCGGTGGAGATTTGCGGAATGCCGAAGTGCTGGCACAAAAACGTGGCCTGCGTGCCTTTGCCTGCGCCGGGCGGGCCGAGGAGGATCAGTTTCATGGGGCGAGTCTCAGGAGTTTGAAATTCTTGGCTGTGAAGGCCTAAGCCCTCGTGCCTTGGGTGTTAGCGTACCACGCAGTGCCTACGTGGCACTGACGTGGTGCGCCGCAAACCACTGGCGGATGCGGGCCAAATCCTCGGGTGTATCCACCCCGGCGTGCGGGGCCTTTTCGGCTTGAACCAGGGCGATGCGGTGGCCATGCCACATCACGCGAAGCTGCTCCAGGCTCTCGGCCAATTCGTTGGGTGCGGGGGCAAACTTGGGGAATTGGCGCAAGAAGCCTGCGCGATAGCCGTAAATGCCGATGTGGCGCAGCGGGGCAGGAGAGGGCAGCGCCTTGAAGCTTGCGGTGCTGGCATCCCAGCCATCGCGAAAGAAAGGTGTGGGCGCGCGGCTGAAGTTGATGGCCAAGCCTTGCCCATCGGCCACCACTTTCACCACATTGGGGTTGGTGTAGTCTGCTATTGAATCAATAGCTACACAACATGTAGATACCTGGACAGAGGAGGGATTTGATCCAAAATCCAGCAGTTTTTGGGCTACCGAGTCGATGACGGCGGCTTCGATCAGCGGCTCGTCGCCTTGCACGTTCACCACAACTTCATCGTCGGCCAAATCCAGCAAATCCACCGCCTCGGCTAAGCGGTCAGAGCCGCTCAGGTGATCGGTGCGGGTGAGGATGGCTTCGATGCCGTGGGCGGTGCATGCGGCCACGATGGTTGCGTCG